>JAUIKI010000019.1 GCA_030430875.1 Gammaproteobacteria bacterium
CTAACATCATACCCATCAATCGTGTAAACAGCTTTTGTCGATTGATCGATCTTTAAGTCCTTGTTAGTATCTATGTCATCAGTTGTTATTTTTCCATCCAAGCTCATCCGGCGAATCAGTTGGTTGCGCGAAAGCGCTACAACTTTTCCTGCAGGCAATTCTGCTGCCATGCAATACAAGTTACCACCACAGTTGTGTAATACCACACCATTTAACAACTCAATCTCCCGACTTGCTTTAGCTTGCACCTCAGCCAACCGATCCTTGCGTGCTTGGAATAATTCTTGATATTTGCGCGCATAGTCACTTTGAGTTCTTATCTGACCCAACCCTATTGCTCGCTCTAGATCAAACAATAATGTGTTGGGTGTCGCTTCACGCAAACTGATCAACACAGTGAGGAGTTCAGTTTCATCCACTTCGGATAATTTTCTGGTTAAATTAGCATCAACTACAGGAGCAGGTTGCGAACTTTTGGCTGAACCCCCACCATCAGCTTTTGCTTTTTGGACTCGTATCTCGGCATATTCCTCTGCGGTGATTTTTTCTCGCTGTATGGTTGAAACGCCAGAAAAAACTCTCACTTTTCCTTCTGTTTCAGAGATTGAGTCACCACCTTCTACTGCTGTGGATCGACCTGAATCAAAAACAATATATCTTGAGCCATCTTTAGCATTCTTAACATCAACTAATGGCACTTGGCCATCCACTAACTCAACACCTTGCAGAGGATGTCGATATAGTGTGTTGCCGTTTATTTTAGTCGGCTCTCCTGTTTGCTGATGAAGAGAGGCATTAGAGTCATCTCTGTTTTCAGAGACGGCAAGGTTAGCGCTACCAAGCAGAATACTTGTCAAAGTGACGCTATAAAATTTATTTAATCGAAATATATGATTTGGCATGAAAACTCCCTATTATTTATTATGTACAGCAGATACTGCATCACTCATCCTATTTTCAAAGCCATCAAAACATAAACAAGTGCTTTAGTGATATAAAATGGTTTATTACATAACACAGGCCATTCAGGCACTGCATGATAGTTACTAGCAGCTTAAGAGTCAAATATGAAAAAAAATAGCGCTATAAATTCCCACAAACCCAATGTGCTCCGTCTACGACCACACAGCAAATCTCAAACACTTTTAGCAAAAAATAGGCTTCGCGGATACCAGGATTCATGTCATAATTAGTCGTTTATTCGCTGATATTTTGTAGAGGTAATTCCATGTCAATGGCAGATCGTGATGGCCTTATTTGGTTTGACGGAAAAATGGTTCCCTGGCGGGAGGCAAATGTTCATGTTTTAACCCATACACTTCATTATGGAATGGGGGTTTTTGAGGGGGTTCGTGCTTATGACACTGTCAATGGGACCAGTATTTTTCGACTAAATGAACATACTGATCGATTGTTTCGCTCAGCACATATCATGAAAATGCCAATCGCTTTTTCTAAAGATGAAATCAATGAAGCTCAAAGAAGAGTCGTACGGGAAAATAAACTACAACACGCGTACATTCGACCTATGTGTTTTTATGGCTCTGAAGGCATGGGGCTGCGCGCTGAAAATTTAAAAACACACGTCATTATTGCTTCATGGCCATGGCCTTCATATATGTCTCCTGAGGCACGTGAAGAAGGTATCCGAGTTCGCACCTCTTCTTATACCAGACATCATGTCAATATCACCATGTGCAAAGCAAAGGCTAACGGACATTACATCAATTCTATGCTCGCATTAAATGAAGCACTAACTGCTGGCGTTGATGAAGCACTACTGTTAGACAATGAAGGCTACGTTGCTGAGGGTAGTGGTGAAAATGTTTTTATCGTGCGTGACAATAAAATTTTCACCCCTGAATTAACCAGCTGCTTGGAAGGTATCACTCGCGACAGCATTTTTCATTTTGCAAAGTCTTTAGGCTATGAAATTCAAGAAAAGCGCATCACTCGAGACGAAGTCTATGTTGCTGATGAGGCATTTTTTACAGGCACTGCTGCTGAAGTTTTACCAATACGCGAACTTGATGGACGAGCAATTGGCCATGGGAAACGTGGCCCATTAACCGAGAAACTACAATCGATGTACTTTGACACCGTACTTGGAAAACTTGATCAATTCGCTCATTGGCTAACACCTGTTGCGTGATTTTTTTGAGACTATCATAGCGTGAATATTTTAGTGGTTGGGCCGTCTTGGATAGGTGACACTATCATGGCGCAAACGTTGTTTATCCTCCTTAAAAAACGTAACCAAACAGCCAACATTGATGTCATTGCACCAAAGTGGAGTCAGGCACTGCTCTCAAGAATGCCAGAAGTACGCGACGCATTTGACCTTCCCTTCGCACATGGTGAAATAAATCTTGGTGGACGATTTAAAATTGGCAAAGAGCTTCGGTCAAAACAATATGATCAAGCCATTGTCCTCCCTAATTCATTAAAATCAGCACTTATACCCTTTTGGGCAAAAATTCCAATACGAACCGGTTGGCGCGGTGAAATGCGCTATGGATTACTCAACGATATTCGCCAATTAGACAAAAAACTCTACCCGTTAATGATCCAACGTTTCGCCGCACTTGGATTGCCTAAAAAAGAATTGCTACCAACAGTTCTTAGAAAGCCAAAACTGTTAATTGACAAAACGCAACTCAACCAGTCATTACACAAATTGCAACTTAATACTAAAAAGCCAATTTTAGCCATGTGTCCAGGCGCTGAATATGGCCCAGCCAAGCGCTGGCCAACCAACTATTTTGCTGATACCGCCAACTCCCTGATCAAAGATGGTTGGCAAATTTGGCTGTTTGGATCAACAAAAGATCAAGATATTGGTCTCGAAATCATGAAGAATATCAAAGTTGATCTTGTTGAAAATTGCCAAAATTTAATTGGACAAACAAATTTACTTGAAGCCATTGATTTATTATCTACAAGCAGCTGCGTTCTAACCAATGATTCAGGACTCATGCACTTAGCAAGCGCTTTAAACAAACCTATTGTTGCTATTTATGGATCAAGCTCACCAACATTTACACCACCGCTGTCTGATCAAATTAATATCATGTCGCTACAACTAAGCTGCAGCCCATGTTTCAAACGAGACTGCCCTCTTCAACACTTAGATTGCCTCAAAAAACTATACCCAGAAACAGTCATTCAAGCTATCCAACAAATGGTTACAACTGCTGAATATGCGCATATTACTCATTAAAACCTCATCACTGGGTGATATCATTCACACGCTACCGGCAATTACTGATTTAAAACTTGCTCACCCTGATTGCCAAATTGACTGGGTCATTGAAGAAGCATTCCAAGCAATTCCTCATTGGCATCCAGGCATTCACCAAACAATTCCTGTGGCAATTCGACGTTGGCGTAAAAACATCTTACAAACATGGCGCTCAGGTGAATGGTCGGCCTTTAAAAAAGAAATTGGCTCATCAACGTATGACTACATTGTTGATGCTCAAGGCTTAGTAAAAAGTGCATTGTTGACACGTTATGCTGTTGGAAAAAGCTATGGCTATGACAAAAAATCTATCCGCGAACCAATAGCCAGCAAATTTTATCAGCATCATATTTCAGTTGATAAACAACTGCATGCTATAAAACGCACTCAACAATTATTTGCCAAAATTTTTGGATATGATCAGCCTGGCAAAATTGACTATGGTATAAGCCCTACAAAAATCAAACCCAGCGAAAGCATTAACAGCCTGAACGTCCACACAAAAAATCTTATTTTTTTCCATGGCACGACATGGCAAACCAAACTTTGGCCTGAATTTTTCTGGATTGAATTAGCAAAATTAGCCACTGAGGCGAATTATCAAATCCTACTTCCCTGGGGAAATACATCAGAATATGACCGAGCCAAGCGCATTCAAGCTACTTGCAATGATCAAGTGCGTGTACTGCCAAAATTAAGCCTATCTGACATCGCTGCTTTGCTGGTTAAAACATCCGGTGTGGTTGCTATGGACACAGGCCTTCTCCATTTAGCTGCAGCACTTAACAAGCCAACAATTAGCATTTATGGACCCACAAACCCGGCATTATCAGGTAGCCACGGAGACAATCAACAACATTTGGCCGCTGATTTTATTTGCGCGCCTTGCCTAAAAAAAACCTGTCACTATCAAGGCCCTGCCATTTATTCAAACAATTCAAGCCAGATAATCTCACCACCATGCTTTGCAAAAAATTCACCTGACACAGTCTGGAGAAAACTCTCAACAATGATTAAATCATTATGAAACTTGGATTTTGTCTTTATAAATATTTCCCCTATGGCGGATTACAACGTGATTTTCTAGCTATCGCTAAAGCCTGCAATGAGCGTGGCCACGAAATCTATGTCTATACTTTTTCTTGGCAAGGTGACATTCCTGATTTTTGCAAAATTACGTTTTCGCCTAAGTTTTTTGTGTTAAGTAATCACAAACGTTACCAAAAATTCTCAACATGGTTTGCTGAAAAAATTAAACAAGATAATCTTGATGGTGTGATTGGTTTTAATAAAATGCCAAATTTGGATGTTTATTATGCTGCAGACCCTTGTTTTTTGGAAAAAGCGCTAACCACCAAAAAAACATGGTATCGTCACACCCAGCGTTTCAAACATTTTTCAACATATGAAGCCGCTGTCTTTGATGCTAGTCAGAAAACAGAGATTTTAATGATTTCTGACGTGCAAAAGCCGTTTTTTATCAAGCATTATCAAACACAAGATGATCGTCTGCATTTTTTGCCACCAGGCATTTCACCTGATCGCAAAGCACCAGAAAACAAATCCACTATTCGCCAACAATTTCGACAAACATTACATATTAAGCCTGGTGATTTTTTAGTGTTATTAATTGGTTCAGGATTTAAAACCAAAGGTGTTGATCGAGCACTTTATGCAATAGCGTCTTTACCAGAAGATATTCGCAAAAAGACTCACTTACGAATTATCGGCCAAGATAATCCGAAATATTTTCAACGCCTTGCAAAAAAACTAACGATTGATGCGCACGTTCAGTTTATGAATGGACGAGATGACATTCCCAATTTTTTATTTAGCGCAGATTTGCTTCTGCATCCAGCCTATGCCGAAAATGCAGGCATGGTGATTGTAGAAGCTATTGTGGCTGGGTTACCCGTTTTGGTAACAGATGTCTGTGGTTATGCTCACTTTGTCAATGACACAAATGCTGGAGTTGTCTTATCAAGTCCTTATCAGCAATCTGAGCTTAACGATCTCCTGCTAAATATGCTTATATCAAATCAAAAAAATAGCTGGTCTGAAAATGGCATTGCTTTTGGTAAAGATAATAATCTTTATGGCATGCCCAAACGAGCTGCAGAAATCATCGATCAGATATTAAAAAAACAACTCAAATGATTGATTTTCAATATCAGTATCTGTATATTTAACACTCCGATTACAAATAAAAAAACCAAGGATAATCCATGAAAAAACTACTGTTCATTCTTTCCAGCCTGTTATTTCTCAATCAAGCTCATGCTGATTTTGATCCCTGGGGTGGTTTTTGGAAGCGCTGTGAAGGCATCGTAGTAATTACCTGCAAAGGTTGTATGAATAAATCGGAAGGTAACTGCATAACATCAAAATCATGCACGTGGGTAGGAGGAGTTCCATACAGCTGCACGTGCAAAGGCAAAGAGTGTGACTAACAACTTCTCTGAGAGGCTTTTAGTTAATCACAACAAATAAAACAGTGGAAATCTCATCTGATTTCCACCTGCAACCTTCTCACTTTCTGGATCCATCTGGATAATATGACTCATCTGTTTCTTGCTCACCACTTTCTTCTCTCCACCTATTCACGATAAACATTCAACCCTGGACTCACAAACAAGAAATCAAGGAAAACACATGAAAAAGTTACTATTTATTTTTTCCAGCCTATTATTCGCAAATCAAGCCTACGCTGATTCAAACCCCTGGAATGGTCCATGGGATCGCTGTGACGGCATTGCTGTAGTGACTTGCAGCAGCTGCACTGCTAATCCAAAGGGCTATGGCTGCTTAACATCAAAATCATGCACATGGGTGTTAGGAATACGGCATAAATGTTCATGCAGTGGTAAGTGTGACGAATAAATTCAAATAAAAAGTTTTGTCGGCATATCACAACAGATAAAATGGTGGAAGTCTCTATTTGCTTCCACCTAAAACTTTCTCCATCTCACTTTCTGGATCCATCTGGATAATATGACTCATCTGTTTCTTGCTCACCACTTTCTTCTTTATACGTAACTTTTCGGGTTAACACCCCTGCTTTCCAAAATGATTTTTCTAGCAGCTGACCTGCTTCATTATATTTTACTTCTTCACCATCTTTCTTAGCTTTTGCACCATAAAAAGCTTGGGATTTCAGCTGGCCACTTTCAAAATAATGACTTTCTTTGCCTGATCTCATCCAATCAATTTGATGTGGGTAGGCAATTTTAGAATACTGGGTTTCAGAAGAAACTTTCCCGTTATCAAAATAATGTTTACTATTTTTTTTATCTCCAGAGATAAGCATTTCCATTTTCAGCGATCCATTTTGATACCACTCTTTGGAAGCTATCTGCATTCTGTCTTTAATGATTTCTAACGCTTGTCTTGTTTTGCCATCTTCAAAAAATGTCACCTGCTCGCCTGCCAAACCCTGATTCTCATAATTCAAAATCGCACGTAAATTGCCATTTTCCCAATAAGCCGTTGATTTTCCATGCTTACTGTCTTGGCGGAAGGTAACTTCGCCTTTAAGCTTACCATTTGGGTAAAAATACTCTTTAACACCATGCAACTTGCCGTCTTTTCTTCGCTCAATTGAACGTAGACTTCCTGACTTATCATACAGCTTAACAGGCTCACTTTTTCCTAAAAAACCACACCAAGCTCGATCTTTTTCATGCACACTGTGCTCACCACAACGAATCGATTCCAATAGACCTTTTCGATTATATGCCAATAAAGTATCCCTGACGCCATTTCCTTGCCTATAACTTAAAAAGCTTATTTTTCCATTGTCATGGTAACAAGTTTCAATGCCTTGCAGCTTGTCATTAACGTAATTTGTTTCACAATCTAGCTTATCACTTCGACGCTTATAGGTTTTTACAACACCGTGGATAACATCATTTTTATATGGTTCAATTCGCTTCAGCTTCCCTGTGTTTATATCGTAATATTTTGTCTCACCTTCGCGCTTACCGTTGACGAACCTAACTTCTTCCAAAATCTTCCCTGAGCTTTTATCCACACATTTTATTGTCGCACTTAAGTTAGCATAGGTTTTCGGCAAATCAAGACGGACATCTTGCTCACATTTCTTCACTGCAAATGCATCAAATGCTATAAAAGTCGCAAAAAAAATGCATATAACTCTTTGCATTACATTCATTTATGATCTCCTGTTGAGAAACAACTTAAAATTAATTATCGTGGACATGCCATCATACGTTGGGTTCTTGGACAACCTTATAAAAAATAAGTTTTCATCTTCAAAATAAAAAATATCGCTTAACGACAGAAAATATACTGACTTAAACTTTACATTATTTATAATATATATTAGCTTAGCACTCAGGCTCTGTCTTAAGCTCAGCTGAGAGCACACTGTAACTCACTTTAACTTTAGGTCTTGCCTGATCAAATGGAACCATTGATCCCTGTTTTTCGACCAAATCAGCAATCAAAACGTTTAACTCAATCAAAAGAACAAAAATCGCGTGAATTTGCTAGTATTGTCGATACTGTTCTACGCCAAGCAGAAAAAGCTCCAGACAAACTCGTCTATCAATTTGTTGACGAACATCTTGAAATCGTAGAGCAACTAAGCTACCAAACTCTTATTGATAGCGCCATAGCCTTAGCCAAAGAATTAGAGGGAAATCAATCTGACACAACTTTACTAATCTACCCTCCAGGATTGGACTACATCAAAGCAATTTATGGTTGTTTTTTTGCAAATGTCAAACCAATACCAGCTTTTCCGCCACAATATTCTCGAGATTATCAACGCATTGAGCATATTGTTCACAATGCCGATATCCAACTTATCTGCTCAACAGGAATCTACGCGCCAAGTGTTTTATCCTGGATGGAAAACAATTTAGAACAACCTTGCCAGCTAGTTAATACGGATGAGTGTTTTAGCAAACCACCTAAAAATTCTAAGTTTTCCAGCCCAAAAACCACTGCAGAAGACATTATATTAATTCAATATACCTCAGGCACAACTGAAACTGCAAAAGGTGTTCTAATTAGTCAAGCTAATTTACTTGATAACTTAGAATCGTTAAAGGCTATGATTGCTAACCTTGATAGAAAGCTTCTCTTTCAGTGGCTGCCCCCTTACCATGACATGGGATTGCTTTCTGGAGTCATAGCACCAGCCTATCTTTCAGTTCCCAGCCTTATAATGTCGCCACTGACCTTTGTTAAAAATCCATCTATTTGGCTAAGAGCAATTGATAAATTTCGCGTAACAATCAGTGGCGGCCCTAATTTCTCATATGAACTTTGCAATAAGCACGCCACTGATCTGCTGAACGAAAATCTTGATTTAAGTTGCTGGGCCATTGCTTTCAATGGTTCAGAAGCAATTCGCTACTCAACCATCAAGCAATTCTCTGATAACTTTGAACCTTTAAAATTCAAGAAAACAGCATTTATGCCATGTTATGGACTTGCCGAAGCAACATTGTTAGTTGCAGCAGAGCAGGTTGGCAACGGACCAACCATACTGCCAGTCTCAACCAACGCATTGAGAAATAAAAGAATATCTATTCATCGCTCATCAACTCCACCAGCAGATGATACAACACTACTCGTCAGCTCTGGAAACTGTAGTGGACAAGTTGTAATTGTTGATGAAATCACTGAAATCAT
Source organism: Gammaproteobacteria bacterium (assembly GCA_030430875.1). Classification (GTDB taxonomy): domain Bacteria; phylum Pseudomonadota; class Gammaproteobacteria; order Pseudomonadales; family JAUIKI01; genus JAUIKI01. Next base: position 8,903 of record JAUIKI010000019.1, read on the forward strand.
TTGTCGAGCCCAACAGATAGGTACTATTTGGGTAAAAGGAAATAGCATTGGAAAAGGCTATTTAAATAATAGCAAAGCAACACGAGATTTCTTTAACTTATATCCTGTTAATGACCATTTACTCGCTGTTGATGACCCGGTTTACCTTGACACGGGTGATATTGGTTTTTTATACGAGGATAGATTGTATGTAACGGGTCGTAAAAAAGAACTCATTATTATCAACAGTCAAAATCACTCCCCTGACACCATTGAGCACGACGTACAAAGTTGCCATAGCAGCCTTCGTAAAGGCTGTGGCGCTGCATTTTCAGTAGATGTTAATGATAATGAAGCACTATGTTTTGTCCAGGAATTAAAAGCCGTAAAAAATGATATTGAACTTGCTGACATAGCAAATAAAATTCGCGAAACTATTGCTGACAAACACGGCTTACATCTCCACACTCTGTTACTTATTCCACCAAAAACTCTACCCAAAACCAGCAGCGGGAAAATCAAACGCTCAGAAATAAAAAGTCAATTTTTGAATAACACCTTGCAATCCATCAAGACATTTAACTTTCATTTATCAATAGACATACCAAAGATCAGCATAGCTAACCCTAATTCAATCAACAGCACCCATGACATAGAGGTAGCTTTACAAAAACAAATTGCTAAAATCACTAATCTGTCCATTAATGATATTAATATTCATTACTCATTTAGTTACTACGGCCTTGATTCAAGCACACTCATCGGACTATCGGGCAGGCTATCAGAGGCACTAAATCGAAATCTTTCACCAACAATTTTTTATAATTACCCCACCATTCATGCCATAGCACAATATTTATTTACACAGACTAAAGAAACACCTCCGACAAAAAGAAAACTGAATATAAAAGAACCTATCGCAATCACAGGAATTTCTTGTCGTCTGCCAGGCAACATCAATACTGTTGATGATTTTTGGCAAATATTAATTGAGGGAAAATCTGTTATCTCTCAGTTTAAAAATCAACGTTTCCGCGCTGATTACTCAAGAGAAAACAGCCCAATATGGGGCGGTTTTCTTGAAAAAATTGACGAATTTGATGCTGATTTCTTTGGAATTAGCTCAATTGAAGCCAACAACCTCGATCCACAACATCGATTTCTTCTCGAAACAACTCTCCATGCTCTTGAGAGTTCTGGAGTTTCTCAAGAAGAATTACAAAACAAGACTGTGGCTGTCTTTATTGGCATTAGCAACAATGACTACTTATTAATTCAAGATCGCAAAGAAATCTCTCAAAACATTTTCACAATTACTGGCAACACATTTAGTATGGCTGCCAATAGAATTTCTTTTATATTCAATTTCCATGGACCAAGTATTGCAATTGATACTGCATGCTCATCGTCATTAGTAGCTGTTGATGCAGCGTGTAATGCATTACAAAATCAAGAGTGCGACATCGCCATTGCTGGCGGCGTCAATCTTTTGCTTGCCGCTGAGCTCCACGATATTTTGATGGAAAATCAGATGCTTGACCCTAGTGGTGAATGTAAAACATTTGATGCAAATGCAAAAGGTTACGTCCGATCTGAAGGATGCGCCATGATTGTATTGCAACGCCTATCTGATGCCAAAGATGAATTAAATCACATTCATGCAGTCATCAAAGGAAGCGCCATCAATCAAAATGGCCGTGGACAATCGCTTACCTCACCCAATGCAAGCTCTCAAACTGCTGTAATTAAAAGCGCATTAACAAACGCAGACATTACCCCCAAAGATGTTAGCTATATTGAAGCTCACGGAACAGGCACAGAGTTTGGCGACCCTATTGAAATGGAAGCTCTCAGCTTAGTTTTTGGTGGAACGCCACGTAATACTCCACTGTTAGTTGGCTCCGTGAAAAGCAATCTTGGACACTTAGAGGCAGCTGCTGGCATCACCGGACTGATAAAAACAGCATTGGCTCTAGAACATCGTATTATTCCATCAAGTCTTAACTATTCAAACCTCAACCCACATGTTGATTGGTCAAATACGCCAATCAAAGTATGCAAAAAATCCAGAGAAATAGCCCAAAAAAATATTTATGCTGGAATTAGCTCATTTGGTTTTGGAGGTACAAATACACATGTAATCCTACAAAACTATCACAATCCAAAACACCATCATAGTGATGTGAATCGCCATCACTATTTATTAAAAATTTCGGCCAAATCAACTCCTGCACTCAATACACTTCTTCACAAGTATAAAGAACAACTACATAAGCTCGACGAGGAACAACTCGCTAACTTTTGCTTTAGCGCCAATCATGGACGTAGTGATTATGTTTATCGCTGCTATTTTACAGGTAGCACCTGCCAGGCAATCATTAAACAAATCGAAACAGTCGAAAATCAATCTCATAAGACAAATAAAGCATTCATTGAATCAAATCAAGTGGGAAATTTTGTTGTTTGGGTCTTCTCCGACCCCACACAAAGCAACACATTAAATTATGCAAAAATTCTGCACCAAACACAGCCTGATTTTCGTGAAATTATCGCTAACTTTGATGGAATCATAAAAGATAAATTACCCTATTCACTAAGTGATATATTTGAAACTGACACCAATCAATCCTTACTGGAACCAGAAAATTCAACAGCTGTTGCTATGATTCTACAACTTGCCTACGCAACACTTTGGAAACACTGGGGAGTTTCACCTGATCACATACTCTATCAAGGACTTGGATGTATTCCATGCGCCTATTTGAAAAATATCTACAACATAAAAACAGCTCTACTTTTAGTGGTTAATTCATCAATTCATCAATCTACAGACAAAACTCAAGCAATTCTTGATAAAGCCGTTGAAGGAATCCCTTCACATTGCTTTCATGATAAAACTGAACTCACTGAAAAATTAAAAGCGCTTAAGCAAGAAATTTTGACAGAAACCACAAGTCCAACCAACTATACTAAAGTATTTTTTCATTTTTTCTCAAATAAACCAACACTAAGCGACTCGTTTTCAAATAAAAAAAACACTCTCCATCTAGATTATCAAAATTTGTGGCCAGCCACCTGTCAATTCATTGGAGAGCTATATACCTCCAATCATTTAATTAATTGGAAAGCTTTTGATAAACCTTATGCCACAAAGAAAATACCTGTTCCCTACTATCCTTTTAATAAAAAATCTTACTGGGTCGATCAACCAAACAAGAAAAAACAGATACAGAGTTTCCAACAAGCAGTTAATCTAATAAAATCAAAACAACTCAATTCAGATCAAATTGATAAACTAAAGACACTATTAAATCAAGTTGATGCTCCCATAGAAAAAAACCAAATCCATATCAATAAACTTACAAAAACCAAATATTATATAAATGACTACGATACCGTCAGTAATTTTTTTATCAATTGGCTATTGAAAAATCTACCCAGATCAACTAGGGAAATATCAACTCAGACTCCAGTCAATCAATTAATTACTGACTCCCTTGTTGCTATAGAGCTAAAAAATACTCTTGAAAAAGAACTAGGCATTGAAATTCCAACATCTGAACTGCTAGGAAACAAGACTATTGAACATATTATTCACAACAATTTAAATCAACAGCAAGAACACTCAGAACACTTCGATTCACCTGCTGTTCTCCAGCAAAATACTAACGAAATTAATCAACTCCCCCTATCCTCTCAACAAGAGCTACATTGGCTGTTAAACATAATCAATCCAACTGCTGCAATAGATAACCTAATTATAGTTTTAGAAACATCATCAGAGGTTAACTTAGATGCAATGCAGAAAGCACTTATACATCTAGTCAGTGAAACTCCAGTAATTCGCTGCCGCTATACTGAGGATAATGGCCAACTCTGGCAAAACCCTATTCAACTACAATCAACGGAGTTTATTGAAATAATTAATGCCAAGCACTGGAGTGATGATGAGTTTGATCTA
>JAUIKI010000020.1 GCA_030430875.1 Gammaproteobacteria bacterium
TTTCAGCATCAATGATCGTCGTACCAACAGGAACCTTAAGATAAATATGCTCTCCTTTTGATCCACTGCAATTTCGTCCAGCGCCATCGCCACCACGCTCAGCTTGAAATTTAGTTTGGTAACGATAATCAATTAACGTATTTAAATTTTCGTCAGCGATAAGAAAAACACAGCCGCCATCACCGCCATCACCGCCATCTGGGCCACCACGAGGAATGAATTTTTCACGACGAAAACTCAAGCACCCGTGCCCACCATTGCCAGCTGTTACACTTATTAGTGCTTCATCGATAAATTTCATAAATTTTAACTAAAAGATACAAAAAAGCCCCGAATATCGGGGCTTTTCCATACAAATTTTCATTGATTACTCAGCAACAACGCTCACATAGCTTCTTTGCTTAGGACCTTTAACTTCAAATTTCACCACACCATTGGATACTGCATATAGTGTGTGATCTTTACCAATACCCACATTAAGTCCTGGATGAAATCGTGTACCACGCTGTCTCACTAAAATGTTGCCAGGAACAACCTGCTGGCCTCCATAGCGCTTGACGCCTAGCCGTTTGGATTCCGAATCACGTCCATTACGCGTACTACCGCCTGCTTTCTTATGAGCCATTGTTATCTCACCCTGCTTTTATGTCGTTAATTTGAATTTCTGTAAACCACTGACGGTGTCCCATGTGCTTCATGTGATGCTTGCGTCGTCGAAATTTAATAATATTGATTTTTTTGGCACGCCCATGGTCGACAACTTCGGCTGTAACTTGACCACCTTGAACATAAGGTGCGCCAATTTTGACGTTATCACCATCACAAACCAAAAGAACCTTATCAAAACTAATTGGGCTACCTGTCTCAACCTCGACCTTTTCAATCTTGATTCGCTTCCCGGGCACTACTTTGTGCTGCTTTCCACCCGCCTCAATCACTGCGTACATAACTCAATTCCTAAATTTACTTACAAAAATGAGGAGGCATTCTATTAGAATCCGACGACGATTTCAATAAGAATTGTTGTGATTGTCGTAAATACAACTGGATAAAGGAAAAATTTGCATTGTACCACTGACTACGTTTGAATTAACCATATCGGCATCGGCCTAAACACCCGTTATTTTAATCAATCTTTTATAGATTGAAAAATTCTTGCTAGCTGCTTTCTAAGCTGATAACTTTAAGGTTTTAAATGTTGCTCTGACCTGCTTCACTCTCTCATTTTATACTCAATGTGAATACCATTTCACCGAAACCGCATCTGTCGCACAATCAAAATCACCCCCAAAAGTCCAACACTAATCAACAACAAAGCAGGCAATGCAGCTTCTTGCCATTGACCTTCTGATGTCAACTCATAAATCTTGATAGAAAGTGTGTCCCATCCAAAGGGTCTTAATAAAAGTGTTGCTGGCATTTCTTTCATCACTTCGATAAAAACCAATAAAATTGCTGTTAAAAAACCAGGCAAAAGTTGAGGGAAATATACCCGTCGCCAAATCTGAGCTGAATTTACCCCTAGTGTTTTTGCAACATCAGCAAGAATAGGCTTAATGCTTGAGACACTCGCATCAAGTGTGCTAAATCCAATTGCAAGAAATCGCATCACATAAGCAAATAGTAAACCAAAGACACTGCCTAACAAAAGTTGTTGCTGTGACAAACCAAATATTCTTTGAATTGGTTCAATTAGCTGATGATTTAGTCCCGCTAATACCATCACAATTCCAACTGCCAATACACTACCAGGCAAGGCATAGCCAAGACATGCAACTCGAATTGCAGCGCTTAACCAGCGTTTTTTGGTTCTATCCAACTGCACAAACACCACAGAAATTATAAGCACGATGATTGCAGCAATAAAGCTCAATGCCACGCTGTTGAAAAAAAAGCTAACCAGGTGATCTGATACATATTTTTTTGACCCTAAAAACACCCAATAAAACAGTTGCGCCACTGGAATAAAGAAAGCCAAAATGAGCAGCACCATAAAACAGCTAACCACTAATATTGTTTGCCAACGATTCAATATATAACGCTGTGGTTGACGCTCAACAACTTGTTGGTGAAACTGAGCCTTTCCTCGCATAAAGCGCTCCAATATCAACAAGAGAAAAAGAAAACCAAGCAACAATGTTGCTAGTTGAGCAGCTGTATTAATATCAAAAAAACCTCGCCAGGTTTTATAAATAGCTGTTGTAAATGTATCATAATTAAAAATTGAAACCGCTCCAAAATCTGCAAGTGTTTCCATTAAAGCGAGCATAATACCGGCAACTATTGCAGGACGAGCTAGTGGTAAAGCCACTTTAAAAAAACCACCCAAAGCAGAAAAACCTAGACAGCGTGCTGAATCCAGCATATCTCTACCTTGTCGCGCAAATGCCGATCTTGCTAGCAAATAAACATAAGGATAAAACGCAAAACTGAATGTCATAATCACGCCACCACTGCTTCTTATTTCAGGCAAGGCAAAACCTGTTCCTAAATTTTCCCTTAAAAAAATTGGAACCTCTCCGGAATAATCAAATAAACCAACATAGATAAATGCAAGCACATAGGCTGGAATAGCTAATGGCAAAATCAGCATCCATTCAAACAAACTCCGTCCTTTGAACTCATAAATTGACACAACCCAAGCAGTGGAAACACCTAAAAAACAAACACCAAATCCCACACCAATCATGAGTTTTATAGTATTCATGCTCAGCGTGAACAGCTGGGTCTCAATCAAATGCTGCCAATTCTCATAGTTGATATGATGCCAACTAAGGAAAACCGTTACTATCGGCAGTAAAAATAAAAAAAGGAGCGTAAAGACGCCCCCAAATCGTAAACCCATTAAAAGTTTAAACACTAATGGTATCCCACTCTATCCATCAACTTAATTGCTTTTTTCTGAAGCTTGCCAGCAAGCTCGACAGCCAACTTATCTGCTTTAAACTTACCCCATGCGGCCACTTCATTTGCTGAAGAAACATTTGGATTCGCAGGGTATTCTTGATTTTCATCTGCAATCATACGCTGGGCATCACTTTTTGCTAACCATTCCAGGAAAGCTATTGCATCATCACGATTCTTAGCAAACCGAGTGACACCAGCACCTGATATATTAATGTGAACACCACGATCCGATTGATTAGGCCAAAATAATGCCAATTTCGCATCAGGCTTTTCTTTCATTAAACGACCAAAATAATAGGTATTCACAACCCCCACATCACATTGTCCAGCAAGAATGGCATCCATCACCTGCGTATCACTTGAAAAAACGTCAGTTGCTAAATTATTCACCCAACCAGAGACAATTTCCTCAGTTTTTTCTTCACCAAGATTTGCAATCAAACTTGCTACCAATGATTGGTTATACACTTTTTTTGCCGTACGCAAACACAATCGGCCGTGCCACTTTGAGTTAGCCAAATCCTCGTAAGTAACCAGCTGCTCTGGATCCACACGCTCTGTTGAATAGACAATAGTTCTCGCTCGAACAGAAAGGCCAAACCACATGTTATCGGCTTGCCTTAAATGTTTAGGAATCATTGAATCCAAGACTGCTGATTTAATTGGACTTAATAGATTTCGCTGCTGTGCTTGCCACAAATTACCAACATCCACGGTAATAAGTAAATCTGCCTGAGTCGTCTTGTTTTCTGCCTCAAGTCGGACTAATAAAGCACTCGCATCATCAGTGATGTAGTCAATTTTCAGTGCTGGATCTTGTGTTTTAATATATAAGTCAATCAGCGGCTTAATTAACTGCTCGTTGCGCGCAGAGTAGATAACCAAAGTCCTCTCATCATTACTTGACGTGCAACCACTTGAACATAGCATCACTAATAATAATCCAACTAATGTAAATCGCATCATATCTCATCGCCCCAAAAAATAAGATAAAATGAGAATTATTCCTATTTAGAATCAAAAGGTCAACTACTATTATGTTGAATAAAGAGATTCCTGCAGTTTTACCAACGAAATTACTGCTGAGTATATTCCAATTGAGAAATAATCCTGAAACTAGATAAGCCATTTAGGCTAAATATCCATCTGATTCAAAGATCTGATTAAATAATTTCCTTCGTTCTTTTTGAAGAAGTTTTGCTGCTTCATTGTGGGTCTGTCGTTAAATGAGACCATTGCATTAATTAAATGCCACCAGGACACGTAACTACTGTGCTTGGATACACTTGTGACCTGGTCAAATACCCCAGTTAAGTGTCTTGTTTCAAGATAAAAACCATTATCAGAACGGCCACTTTTGCTGCTTATGAACCGACTAATTGAATCAACCCTATTAACACAAACACTGTGGCAGCAACAATCCGTGTGAGCCTCAAGGGAATACGTCGCATCAAATATTCACCAGCAAATACCACTGGTATGTTGGCAATCAGCATTCCTAGTGTAGTCCCCAGAGTAACCCAAACAAGCGCATTAAATTGAGCACCTAACAGTACCGTTGCCACTTGAGTCTTATCCCCAATTTCTGCAATAAAAAAGAGTATGGTCGAGGCGATGAAAGCACCGTAGTGTTCCAACGCTGCCTTTTCGCCCTCTGCTTTGTCTGGAATTAACAACCAAAGACCTAGAAGAATAAAGCTGCCACCTATCACCCATTGCCCCGCCTGACTCTGAAAATATTGTCCAATCCAACTACCAAGCCAAGCTGAGACGGCATGGTTAAAGAGTGTTGCAACTGTAATACCCAAAATGATTCCCCATTTGTTGCGAAACCGCAAAGCAAGGAGCAATGACAACAGTTGGGTTTTATCACCAACTTCTGCAAGGGTAACGGTCAAGACTGATGTGGAAAATGCTTCCATGAGGGGGTCTCCAAATAATGTTAAAGGCGTTGCATCACGACCGTGCTGTCAATATTATTACGACATAAACTCTCATGTTACCATTAGACGACAGACCCATAGTTTTAAACTATAGAGATACTTCCTTTAACCAAAGATTTTTAGTTAATTGCTATCACTTTATTGTTTGTGATAACTTGAGAGTTCAAGCAAAATTCAACCATCTTACGTATTATTTGTATGCCCTATTTTTAGTTATTAACCATGCAATACACAGATCAATATCAAAGAATATATAGTATCATCGAATCAATCTCAGCAGACACATTCGATTTTGGCATGGAAGGCCTTGAGATGTTTCCAGTCACCACAATACAAGAAACCATGACCCATATTATGGAAAATCATGAAGAGGTCAATAAAGACAAAGAAATAGATCTACGAAACATCATTATTTTTGCAAGAGATACTTTACTCGGTGATCCATTATTTGTCGATATTAGAGATTCAAATTGTTCGGTATTGATGGAAAACCCCGTTACTCTGAACTGGGAGGCTTACATAGTTAGTAATTCACTCCGTTTATTTTTACGTGCATCAAAGTTTTTGGGATTTGTTTCAACGCAAAAACACGAGTCACTGCTACTGCAGCCTGATTCAATGACCGATTCAAACAAGATCGCTTGGATAAGAGCCAAACTAGCGCAGATTGATCCTAACTCATCATTTTAGGAAAACCTTATAGATAACTACCAAGCATGGATAGACGAAAGTGTCTAATAGAAATGTATACAGCTTATTGGAGATAAAATGAAAACTAGTCAGTACAATGTGACATAGTTATACGACTAAACACAAATGATTATTTTAGATTTTTATCGACATTATTTTAACGGAAGACCCCATCACTAAACTCATCAATGGAAAGCACTTAAAGGTGTTAAATTAGCAAAATATCGATAGAATACACCTAACTGTATAAAGGTAATCATCTATGTCTAATAAAAAAACCACCCATTTTGGCTTTCAAGAAGTCCTCATTGACGAAAAAGTCGATAAAGTTCGTGGTGTATTTGACTCAGTCGCTAATCAATATGACCTGATGAATGACCTCATGTCGTTTGGCATACACCGCCTTTGGAAGCGATTCACGCTCGAACTGGCAGGTATTCGGTCAGGACAAACAGTTCTAGACATTGCTGCAGGCACTGGCGACTTAACCAAGCTTTTAGCTAAAGCCGTGGGAAAGACTGGCAGCGTCTTCAGTGTTGATATCAACGCAAAAATGCTAGGCATTGGTCGTGATCGACTGATTGATGCAGGTTACCATAACGTTGTTCCTGTTCAAGCTGATGCTCAAAGCTTACCTTTTCCAAACAATTACTTTGACTGCGTTAGCATTGGATTTGGCTTGCGCAATGTAACCAACAAAGAAGTTGCCTTAAACGCTATTTTTGACACCTTAAAGCCAGGTAGTCGTGTGTTAATTTTAGAGTTCTCCAAACCAACAAATCCCGTGCTCACCAAGTTTTATGATTTCTATTCATTTAACATTCTACCCAAACTGGGTGGCTTGATTACAAATGATAGCAAAAGTTATCAATACCTTTCTGAATCCATCCGCATGCATCCAGATCAACAGACACTCAAACAAATGTTACAAAATGCCGGATTTGTTCGTTGTGAATTTTTCAACCTAACTGGCGGAGTTGTTGCCATTCATCGTGGATTTAAACCATGATCAATCCATTCAAGCCGTTTAGTCGTGCTGCCATTTTTTCACTTGAAAAAACGCTGAATGCTGCTCTTAAGCTAGATCCCAGCCTTAAATCCAAACTAATAGAAATTGATGGCACAGTATTAGGCATAACATTCACTGTCGGTCTTGTTGATAAAGATATTTATCTGCAGTTTATTGAGAATAAAATTAAAGTTTATGGAGATATGGACAAGAATGCTAATGCACATATCCAAGGAAACCCTTTAAGCATGATACGACTATTTACCGCAAAAAATAAGCAAGCAGTATTGTTTAGCGGTAATATAAAAATTTTTGGTGATAGTAGTGTGCTGTTTAAACTACAAAAAATATTTGCCAAAATGGATATTGACTGGGAAGCCGCAATCACACAACTATCTGGCGACATTCTAGGTCATCAACTTAGCCGTTTGCTTCGAAAAAGTTTTCGTTGGGGGAAAAAAGCATCAGATAATTTAGTCGCTGATATTGATGAGTATTTACATGAAGAAATTAAAACCTTTCCTAGTCGCAGTGAAGTTGACGCCTATTTTAATGAAATAGATAGTCTACGACTTGACACCGATAGATTGAATGCAAAATTTTCAATGCTTAAACAAGCAGTTGATGTAACCAAATAACCATACGCCATGTCCGCCACACTTCGTTCGCTAAAAATCAGTTACGTCATTATCAAATGTCGTCTCATTGAATTACTACCTGAAGACCATCTACCAAAACCATTACAATTCTCCATCTGGCTTAGTAAGCGCTTTAGAAAACCCTCACAAAGTGATGGTGAGCGGCTACGACTTGCCTTGGAATCACTCGGTCCAGTGTTTGTAAAATTCGGTCAAATTCTGTCAACTCGACGTGATTTTATTCCAATAAACATTGCCGACGAAATTAAGCAATTACAAGACAATGTCAAACCGTTTCCAAACAAAATAGCTATTAACATCATTGAAAAAGCCTTTAAAAAGCCAATTGGTGAAATTTTCAAAACATTTGATGAAAACCCTATAGCTTCAGCTTCAATCGCTCAAGTTTACCAAGCAACATTGTCAAGCGGTGAAGATGCCGTTGTCAAAATCATTCGCCCTAATATCAAAAAGATTATCCAAAAAGATATTAAAATTCTTTATCGCATTGCCAAATTAACTGAGCGATGGTGGTCTGAGGGGAAACGCCTACGTGCTCAAGAAGTTGTAGCTGAATTTGAACAAACTATTTTCAATGAACTGGATTTAATCCGTGAAGGTGCAAACACTTCACAACTGCGCCGTAACTTCAAAGAAACAACAGACTCAACTGACAAAAACAATGCGTTTCCTTTGCTGTATATTCCTAAAATTTATTGGGATTACACCCATACTAACATCCTTGTCATGGAACATATACACGGCATTGCTGTAACCAATATTGATCTGCTGAATCAGCATCGAATTAACTTAAAAAAACTTTCTGAGCGTGGAGTGAAGATTTTTTTTACTCAGGTATTTAAACATAATTTCTTCCATGCTGACATGCATCCTGGCAACATTTTCGTCTCAGCTGAACACCCTGAAAATCCACAATACATCGCCGTTGACTGTGGCATCATAGGATCATTAACACCTGACGATCAAAACTATATTGCTCGAAATCTTCTTGCTTTTTTTAATCAAGACTATCACCAAGTTGCACAATTACACATTGAATGTGGCTGGGTTGGACCAGATACATCACTCACCGAATTTGAAGCAGACATTCGCAGTGTTTGTGAACCAATTTTTGCAAAACCTTTGAAAGATATTTCATTAGGGCAAATTTTGATACGGCTTTTCCAAATTTCCAGACGCCACAAAATGCAAATTCAACCACAACTTATTTTGTTACAAAAAACCTTACTCAACATTGAAGGTTTGGGTCGCGAAATCTACCCCGAATTGGATTTATGGAACACTGCAAAACCATTTCTTGAAGACTGGATGAAGCAACGCCTGCACCCTAAAGAGCTGTTTAAAAATTTCCAACAACATTCTCCGGCATGGCTAGATCAATTTCCACAGTTGCCACAAATTGCACTCAATGCCATTCAACAAATAAACACCATTGAAAAACAAGCAAAAACTCAACAAAAAACTCTAGAGCTATTACTGTCTAACATAACTGACAAGCCAAAACTTAAATCAAGAAAAATAATTGGCCTAGGCATTATTGCATCCATCATATTATTTTATGGACTATTTTTAGCCAATGTTAACTTATCGGAACCATTACTAAAACTCATTGAGCTTGACCCAAAACTATTGATTAGTTCAGCTGCAATCACAGTTTTTGGACTGTATTTGTTAAACACCTAATTAACTTTCAAAGGAACTTAAGATGAATGACATATTACAAATTATTTCTAATACACTAGAACAACGTAAAGCAGTTGACTCAGAGAAATCTTATGTTGCTTCCTTGTACCAAAAAGGTCTTAATAAAATTCTTGAAAAAGTAGGTGAAGAAGCTACCGAAGTTATTTTAGCAGCACGTGACGCCGAAGTATCAGGTGAAAAAAACGAACTCGTTCATGAAGTTGCTGACTTATGGTTTCACACCATGGTGACACTGTCCTATTTGAATGTTGACTTTAATGATGTATTAGCAGAACTTGCAAAACGTCATAAATAACCTCATATAAAACAAACAAACTTGCATCATTTTAAACAAGAGCACACAAGTTGAGACCATTGCATTAAAAGTTAGTTTAAATAGCCTAAACTAACTTGTATAATGCATTCTTTGAACGAAAAGAGGCTTATGATTCATGACTTTCTCCACTATTTCTCCCGGGAAAAATCCCCCTGATGACATCAACGTTATTATTGAAATCCCTGCTAACAGTCCACCTGTCAAATATGAAGTGGATAAAGACAGTGGTGCTATTTGTGTCGATCGATTCATGGCAACAGCTATGTTTTATCCTTGCAATTATGGCTACATTCCACAAACACTATCTGAAGATGGTGACCCAATTGATGTGTTGGTCGTGACCCCTCATCCAATCATCAGCGGCTCTATGATTCGTTGTCGTCCGGTTGGCGTATTAATGATGAGCGATGAATCAGGCAAAGACTCTAAGTTGCTTGCTGTGCCATTTGACAAGCTGACAACCCAATATACTAACGTTAAAGAAATTAGTGATTTACCTGAAATTTTGATTAATCAAATTGTTCACTTCTTTGAGCATTACAAAGATTTGGAAACTGGCAAATGGGTTAAAGTGGACGGCTGGGCTGATAGCAAAGCGGCTAAAGAAGAAATCATGAAGGCCATTGCTAACGGATAGTCACTGCAAAAATCTCAATTTGATAGAGCAAGTGAACATCCATGCTCTATCAAACTCTCATTAAGATAGTTCTTCAAATAATTCAAGCAACTCCTCGGTTAATCGATGATTTGGCGCAAAATGAATCATCGGTTTATGTTGTTCATGAGACTCACGCATTTTCACAGAACTTGATAGATATGAACTTAACACAGGTAATCTTTCTTCAATGAGCTCATCGACTATTTGTTGTGGAAAATTAGCACGAGCCTGAAACTGATTCACCACGATGCCTTCAATCTCAAGATCTGGGTTATGATCATCACGAATTTCGGCAATATGTTCAATCACTCGATATAATGCTTTTCGAGAAAAATCATCACAATCAAAAGGAATAATACAACTTTCAGCAGCAATCAATGCTGACATGGTGTAAAAATTCAAAGCAGGCGCTGTATCGATATAAATCACATCATAATCTTCGCTTAATACTTTCAATGTATCTCTTAGCTTATATATCTTATGCTTTGCCATCAACTTATCTTCAATTTCATTGAGTTCATCATGAGAGGCTATAACATCTAAGTTAGGATAAGGTGACGGCGTCACAAAGCTTTGTGGTTGATCTGAAATAATCCGAAATTGCAAAACCTGCAAGAAAAAATCACCAATATCTTTTTCGATTACATCAAGATCTTGCCCGAGAAGATAGTGAGTTGAGTTGCATTGCGGATCCAGATCGATCAACAGGGTCGACAACCCGGCCCCCGCCAGGCCGCTGCCCAGGTTGATAGCGGTGGTTGTCTTGCCGACACCACCCTTTTGGTTCGCAATGCAAATCGTTCGGTTCATCCCATTGTGACTAGCAAACAGCTAGCACCATCCTTGGCTCATCACAAACTGTCGGTGGCTGGACAATTGATCGTCACGCCCGCAAAAACGAACGGCCGACAGGAACCTGGACGTGATACCACGTTTGGTGTTTCGAACAAACGGCAATCACGTGAAAACATCGTTTGCTGGCAATTGGGAAGTAGCAATTAAAGCCTGGAATCTCCCATGCCTGGAACCGTTCCCTGCAAAGTCTGGATGATATTGCGCAACTGCCCCAGGCCTGCCCTTACAGAAACCCGGTTTGTCATGGTCCGCTACCGAGGCCTTGCCAAGAGTTGACTCCACATGGAATCCAGATTCCACCGAAACGACCACACTACATCACTTGCGTATTGCGATCGGCAACAGCCTCGCATGGCGAGCATTGCACCGGTTTGCCCGTCAGTGTTTGCAAAGAGAATGGATAAAAATTCTCCGTTTGAAGGTATGCGTTCGTCACACGGCCGGTGTTGCGGCTCGCCAAACACAACGGAGCCAATTCGATTTCTGCCAGTTTTCTCAAATGGCACCGATCAACGGCAGATTCGGGATAACAGCGAGGATAGCGCAAGACTGGAAAACCTCCTGCAACTCCTCCTGCAACGCAACTTGACTGCTCGGAAATCCAATTGCAATTCAGGCAGTAAGTGATTCCCCCCAATCGTTGCGGGTAGCTCGATAAGGCGTCCAGACGCTAACCGTTTGCCGAGAACCAACCCTCCACAGATCGATTCGAACTGGAATCGAGTTGTCAGGGCCTTTCCTAAAGGCATTTGGCATGGTCGGTTGAATTTATTGCATCATTGTTCCAACCAAAGCGGATGGATGTTTGAGGGGCGTCGTCACTGGCAGGCATTCACTCCGGAACCCAGCGCGAAGCACCGAACCAAGCCAAGCGATACAGGAACGCGGTGGAGTGCCTGGCGATCGGAACGCCTGGCAAATTTCAATGTCCGACCCGGTCCTTTTTCTGGTCGCTCTTACCAGGGAATAAGACTCTGGAGTGATCCGGCCTCGTTATAAGTAAACACAATCCCGTTCCACGTGAAACCAAGCAAGACAGGTAAACTATTCCTGTTTCACGTGGAACCGAGGCAAACGGGGAAACAAGGGAAAGATGCATATTCGCAATCAAGACCCGTTTATTGTCCAAGGGCCTGCTTATGAGTCGAGCGGGTTGAACAACAACCCACTCAACATTTTGGGATAGAAGTAGGTACTTTTGGCCGGCATCCGTTCGCCGTGTTCACTGATGGCGCGAACATGATCCAGTGTAGCGGGCATCACGATACAACCGAGGTTGAACGGCTGGCCACTGCCCTGCTGGCCAGTGGCATCGCGTCCTTCCCCATCGCCATCTCGAAGCGCCGATTCAACCAGGTCCAATTCCCGTACATACAGTGGAGTTGGCAGATCCTGGTAGCCCAGCAGGTCATCCATTACCAGTTTGTGGAGCAACGCTACGCCCAACGACCTCCATTCCTCACTGCGATCGGCCATCAAGCGATCCATTCGCGCACGCCCAGCCTCGGTCAGACGCGCCATGATCCAGGTATCATCGGCGCGGCAATAGAATCCCATGGTTGACTGCCGGTCCTCCAGTTCGACGCGGGCCCAGATATCTTCGGCCAACCGGGTACCGGTTCCGACCCGTTCACAGTCAAAACTCTCGCCCAGCTGATCCACCAGTTCCGTCGACGTGATTGGCTGGACGCCGCGGAATAATCGATGTGTGGGGAGTACGATCATCCCCGGATCATCCATGCTGACACAGGACATCAGGACGTAATCGGTGGGGTGGTCACGCTCCCCGGGGTGTTGCTGACGGTATTGTTGTTGGATGTTGAGCGCCGTTTCGTACCGATGATGTCCGTCAGCGATGAACAGAGGTTTTGCGCCCATCACCGACGCGGCTTTGGAAATCGCGGTCGGGTCGGTGACCAGCCACAGTTCGTGCACAACTCCCAGGTGATCAGTCGCGGTCAGCGGTGTGTTGTCACCGATCGCCGTCTCCAGGATTTCCTGGGCTTCATTTTCAGGGTCCGGATAGATACTGAAAATTGGACTGAGGTTAGCCTGGCAGGCCGTCATCAAT
>JAUIKI010000280.1 GCA_030430875.1 Gammaproteobacteria bacterium
TAGGTGGAACTGGAAAAACTCCATTTACCATTAGTTTAGTAAATATTCTGAAAGAACATGGTTGGCATCCTGGTGTGGTAAGTCGTGGTTATGGTGGAAAGGCAAATTATCCATTAATACTTGATAGCAATAGCAAGCCTGAACAAGCTGGTGATGAGCCGGTTCTGATTCATAGAGAGAGCAAATGCCCTGTTGTTGTTGATTCCAATCGACCAGCAGCGGTTAAGTTTTTATTAAAAAAATGTCCTGAAACAGATATCGTTATCAGTGATGATGGACTCCAGCATTATGCGTTGGCGCGTGATATTGAGATGGTTCTAGTTGATGAGCGCGGATTTGGGAACCAGCATTGTTTGCCGCAAGGACCTCTACGAGAACCACTTTCCAGGCTTAATACGGTTGACTACATTATCATGAATAGTAAGAAGCCAATCAGCTTGTCTGGTATGAAAACAGGTTATACAATGCACGTTAAGCCGCTTGCTATGGTGAATTTGCTAACTGCACAACAGGTTGTTGTTGGAACAGCTGAGTTTGCTGAAATCTTTGAGAACAAAACGTTAAATGCTGTTTGTGGAATTGGTAATCCACAGCGTTTTTTTGATACGTTAAAAGCACTTGCTTTAAATTTCAATACACGTATTTTTCCAGACCACCACCAATTTCGTACAAAAGATATTTTGTTTGCTGGGGATAATCAGATTGTGATGACAATGAAAGATGCCGTAAAGTGCGAAGATTTATTAACATCTCAGCATAGTAATTATTGGTATCTATCTATCGATGCAGAAATTGAAAGTAAATTAATAGCTGAATTATTAGCAAAAATTAAGCAAATTGCATGAAAGAAGACTTTATTGTAGTAATTCCAGCACGGTATGCATCTGAACGGTTGCCAGGTAAACCTTTGCTAGAGATTGCAGGAAAACCAATGATCCAGCATGTTTATGAAAAGGCATTGGCAAGTGGTGCAAAAAAAGTTGTTGTTGCAACAGATGACCAGCGAATTTTGTCATGTGTTGAGTCATTTGGTGGCAATGCTTGCTTGACTGCGGATGATCATATCTCAGGAACAGATCGAATACATGAGGCTGCCTGTAGGTTGCGTTGTGAATCCACTGATATTTTGGTGAATGTGCAAGGAGATGAACCATTAATTCCACCTACGTTGATTCGGCAAGTTGCCAGTGCTTTAAAAACTCATTCGACGGCAGATATGGCAACTATTTGTGAACAACTCACTGAAATTGAACAGGTTTTTGATCCAAATTGCGTGAAGGTGGTGAGGAATAATCAAGGGTTTGCATTATATTTTAGTCGTGCTCCCATTCCCTGGGATAGAGCAGCTTTTCCAGTGCAAGTTGATAATGCAACAATACAGTTAACAAATCATCAGCGTCATATTGGAATTTATGCTTACAGATATGGATTTTTAGAAGATTTTGTTACATGGCAGCCAAGTTTACTTGAACAAATGGAGTCGTTGGAACAATTGCGTGCTCTTGCTTATGGTAAAAACATTTACGTTGATCAGGTTGATAAGCCAGTACCCAAAGGGGTAGATACTCAACAAGATTTAGAGCGAGTGTGTCAAAATTTTGCTAGACTAGTTGTTGGTTGATATTCTTGATTGAAAAAATTGTCAGAAAGTTTAAGGGAATTTGATGAAAGGTGACATTGTTTATATTCAAGACTTACAAGTTGAAACTGTTATCGGTGTGTTTGCTTGGGAGCGAAAAATTAAACAGAAAATCAGTCTGGATTTAGAAATGGTAACTGATATTCGAATGGCTGCAGAAACAGATCAGATTGCTAACACCTTGGATTATAAAAAAATTGCAAAAGCAACCATCTCTCTGATTGAGGAAAATCAATTTCAGCTAATTGAAACATTTGCAGAAGCCATTGCTAAGATGATTATTAAAACATTTGATGTGCAATGGTTGAAATTACGTATTAGTAAACCAGGGGCTATTCGCAAATCAAAAGATGTTGGGCTAATTATTGAAAGAGCATATGCTGATTATGCTGAAAGTATGAAATAAATATGTAAATATATCGGGAGCAAATTAGAGACATGAGCAGAATCAAGCCTTATTTTGAAAACTTAGCAGTTGAAAACAAAAAAGCACTAATTGCCTATATCACTGCGGGTGATCCAAAACCACAAATGACTGTTGATATTATGCATGGTTTAGTAGAAAGTGGTGTTGATATTATCGAACTTGGTGTGCCATTTTCTGATCCAATGGCAGATGGACCTGTGATTCAGAAAGCGTTTGAACGAGCGTTGACACATCGCGTGAATCTTTCAACTGTACTAGATATGGTGAAAACATTTCGTGAAACAAACCAAACAACTC
>JAUIKI010000281.1 GCA_030430875.1 Gammaproteobacteria bacterium
TTTATTATAACTGAGATTAACTTAGAAGTAAGCGAGAATTAATTAACGGCATCGCCTAGCTTCTCGACGTGTGACTAGGCCATCGTGATTTCGGTCACAGCGATTAAATAAACGAGACTTAGATTGCTCATGTTTTCTGTGATACTTTTGATGCTGATGTCTTTGATACTTCAACTCCCGCCCAGAGATATATCCATCATTATTTCTATCTAGGCGATCAAAACGACGATCAGCCTGTCTTTTATACATATCATTGCGATGACGCTTATATTCTTTTCGAGAAATAAATCGATCATGATTATGATCAATCTGAGTAAAAAAATAAATGAACAAACTGGCAACTTCTGGTGGGGATATCAAGTGATTTCGATCGTCATAGCGACGATCACTAGCAAATGCGGAAAAAGAAAGAAATAAAGCAACGCATAATGAAACGATAGTGGTAAATTTCATGGTGAATCTCCTAAAATTAAATGACTGTATTCTTTATTACGAATACTCAATCCAAAACATCCACACTTACTTAGTTTTTTACACATTTTCCACTTTGTTATCAGTATTAACACCAAGTTGAACGTCATCAACTGAAGGTAACTGCCAATTAATTGGATTTCTACCAACGCTTTCTAAATACTTGTTAGCTTTAGAAAAATGTTGATTTCCGATAAACCCTCGATGAGCTGATAATGGAGATGGATGAGGAGATGTAAGCACACAGTGCTTAGCTGCGTCAATGTGTGCTCCTTTTTTCTGCGCATGACTGCCCCACAAAAGAAACACAAGTTGCTGGCATTTTTCATTTAACACGTCAATCACTTTATCTGTAAACTGCTCCCAACCTTTGCCTTGGTGCGCACCTGCCCGCCCATGTTCAACTGTTAAGACACTATTTAACAATAATACACCCTGTTTTGCCCAAGAGGTCAAACAGCCGTGATTAGGCTTCTCAATACCTAAATCATTTTTTATTTCAGAAAACACATTCATTAATGAAGGCGGCAGTGCAATGCCAGGTTTTACCGAAAAACATAATCCATGTGCTTGACCTGGGCCATGATATGGATCTTGTCCCAAAATTACAACTTCAACTTGATTCAGTGGTGTGTATAAAAACGCATTAAAAATATCATTACCCGGAGGATAAATTTGCTTACCTTGCTGTTTTTCTTTCAACAAAAAACCACTTAACACCTTCATGTAATCTTTATCAAACTCCTCTGATAACACTTCTTTCCAAGAGGCTTCAAGTTGAATCGTTCGGTCAAATTGCTTCATAACAAGATCTATTAATTACTCTTTAGAGACTCAACATCAAGTTGACATTTTTTTACGCAACTTTATTGGCCGAACCGCACGTTTTGCTCGCATTTTAATATTAAGCATCTCAACAAACACTGAGAAAGCCATGGAAAAATAAATATACCCTCGAGGTATGTGCTGATCAAACCCATCAGCAATCAGCGTCACCCCTACTAAAATTAAAAAACTCAGGGCTAATATTTTCAATGTTGGATGCTGTTCAATAAATTCACTGATACTCTTTGCTGCCAAAATCATAACAATAATTGAAATAATGATAGCTGCAATCATCACAGGGACCTGGTCCACCAAACCCACAGCAGTAATGACAGAGTCAAGTGAAAAAACCATGTCTAAAAGGGCAATCTGCAACAAAATCATTGCAAAGCTTGCATGCACTTGGTTAGCTTGAGAAACTTCTTCTCCCTCAAGACTGTTATGAATTTCATGTGTGCTTTTAACCAACAAAAACAAACCACCCAAAATCAAAATCAAATCTCGACCTGAAATAGTCTGCGAAAAAATAGTAACAATAGGTTCAACCAACCCCATCACCCAAGACAAACACAATAATAAAATAATTCGAATAATCATCGCCAAGCTCAAACCAATCATTCGAGCAGACTTTCGTTGCTTCTCTGGCAATTTTGCAACCAAAATTGAGAGGAAAATGATATTATCAATGCCTAGTACAATTTCCAGAGCAGTAAGCGTTGCCAGCGCTATCCAAATATCAAAATTAGTTATCCATTCCATTATTTCGTCACTTTATTTCGGAGATAAATAGGTAATGCTTGTTCAGCTGACAATAATTTGCCTTGCAAAAAATCTTCAGCTGCAAGCGTCGCAATTACTTTAGCTTGAGGGTAAACCGAAAGACAAACTGATTTTAGCAAGTAGCCATGATTTTTTTCAATGAAATCACGATATACCATACCACTGCCAACACCAATCAAAGGCAGATTTATATCGACACTCTCAGGAAAAATCATATCATTGGGTGACATTAACATTTCTTCAGAACACTTAAATAGTGTGTGTTG
>JAUIKI010000021.1 GCA_030430875.1 Gammaproteobacteria bacterium
GAATGGCTTTACGCACCAGTCGCTTTGTCCCTTCACGCGATACTGGTTTAATGCCAATACCACAACCTTCAGTAAAGCGAATTTTATTAACTCCCATTTCTTCTTGTAGAAATTTAATGAGTTTTATCGCCTCAGGGCTATCTGCTTCCCATTCTATACCCGCATAGATATCTTCTGAGTTTTCACGGAAAATAATCATGTCAGTTTTACCAGGATTTACAACAGGGCTTGGAACTCCTCGGAACCATCTAACTGGTCGCATACATACATATAGATCAAGTTCTTGACGAAGCGCCACATTCAGTGAGCGAATACCGCCACCAACTGGTGTGGTCAATGGTCCTTTGATGCTAATTGTATAATCACTTACAGCTTCTAGGGTTTCTGTAGGTAACCATACATCAGGCCCATACACCTTTGTCGCTTTTTCACCGGCATATACCTCCATCCAAATAATTGAACGTCTAAGACCATACGCTTTTTCAATGGCAGCATTAGTGACTTTTATCATCACTGGGGTGATATCAACACCAATGCCGTCCCCTTCAATATATGGAATGATGGGATGATTAGGGACATTCAGCGAAAGGTCTGCGTTGACAGTGATTTTATCACCATCTAAAGGGACTTTAATTTTTTGATATAGCATGTGGAATTGTCCTTTGAAGTTCTTCAATATTACTGTTATGGCAATTCATTGAAATCTGCGGCTTTAATGAAGGCGCTTTTTACGCTACAAGATGTTATTGAAATCTAGGCGCAGATTACTGATTTGTTACCCCATTGTAGCAAATTCATAAAAAACGACATAGCAAATCCATCGAAAATCACGCGATAGATAGTAAATTTTAATTTTGAATGGATATTTTTGGCTAAAATGAACGCTGATTCTGATGAAAGGATTACTGTGAGGGATAAATACTATTTTTCTTGATATGTAAACAGGCTATAATCGATGAGAATCATGAGTGTTTGAAAAGCCTTGCAGAGAAGTATCAGCTCAGTAATTTAGCAATGTCTTCTGCAGTAGCTATACTGAGTAATGATACTTCTAAAATGAAATGATAATAACAATGACAAAGGTAAGAGAACATGAAATTTCCAGGATTATCAATGCTTACCAGCCCATTGATCAAATGGCTAAACAAAAGTAAAGAGTCTAGAGAATTCCCTTTGAGTAACTTCGAGAGAATTCGCTATGAGGTTAAGCCATGCGATGTCCTTCTGGTTGAAGGAAGAACACGAGTCAGTGAAGTTATCAAATTACTGACGCAAAGCTCATGGTCACATGCTGCGCTTTATCTTGGCCGGCTGCATGATATCGAAGATGTCAGCATTAGAGATATTGTTTCTCAACATTTTGATGGAGAACCAGATACTCAGCTTATTATTGAAAGTCAATTGGGCCTAGGCACGGTTGTGCGCCCTCTCTCTGTCTATGAACTCGATCATTTACGTATTTGCCGACCTAAGGGGCTTTCCTTTGGTGATAGCCAAGAAGTCATCCACTATGCTGTCAGTCGTTTAGGTATTGATTATGATGTGAGACACATTTTTGATTTGGCACGCTTTTTATTTCCATGGTGGATTTTACCACGAAAATGGCGATCTACTCTTTTTGAAAGCCATCCAAGTCAATCCACAAAAACTGTTTGTTCTACAATGATTGCGGAAGCATTTAACTTCATTCAATTTCCGATTTTACCTTTGGTGAAAAAATCAGATAATGATCGCATTCAATTATTTCGTTGCAATCCAAAATTATGCACACCTAGTCACTTCGACTATTCGCCTTATTTTGAAATTATAAAATATCCCTTTATGGATGGTGAGCATGCTGGCTATCGCTTGCTTCCTTGGCAAGGTGACAGCCAGCTGTCACCTGAAGAGCGACAAATGTACATGCCAGCTCCCGAGAAAAAAACTAAAAAAGTTGAAATTGTTGATATGCCAGAATCAGATGACTTATTGAAGACTATTCAAGACATTAGCCCTGAACAAAAGCCAAATTAACTCAAATGGCAACAACGACTCATACTCTAGCAATAGTTAAAAAAGAGTCTGGACAACCACCCAAAGAATCGTTGCATCCCAGCAACTTGGCAGTCAAAAAACATTGAGACCATTATAAATCAATGCTATTTACCCCACAGATGCCCTTCTGAACTTTTTTGGTTTAGATAATCAAGGTATTCATTGTGGGCAGCACATTCATCATCGGATGCTCGAAGAATCAACAAATCACCCTGCCACTTTTGCGATTTTAATTGTGCATCATTGGCAGCGGCTTGTTCGCTAGCGGATCGTTCATCCAAGCCTAAGGACACCTGCCCACCTGTCATAGCAAGATAAACGTCAGCTAAAATTTCAGCATCCAATAATGCGCCATGCAACGCGCGCTGTGAATTATCAATACTATATCGCCGACAAAGCGCATCAAGACTGTTACGCTGACCAGGATGTTGATGCCTGGCCATGACTAACGTGTCAACAACATTGCAGTAATGCTCAATGAACTTAAGATCAGACTGTTTTAGCAAATTAATTTCATGATTAAGAAAACTAATATCAAACGGCGCATTGTGGATAATTAATTCCGCACCTGAAATAAATGCCATCAAATCATCAACAATTTGAGGGAAACGTAGTTTATCATCCAGAAACTCATTGGTTATTCCATGAACTTCAATGGCGCCTTCGTCAATAGAACGATCTGGGTTCAAATATTGATGGAAGGTTTTTCCTGTCAATCGTCGGTTGATCAGCTCGACACAACCAATCTCAATGATGCGATGCCCTCTTTCAGGCTCTAAGCCGGTTGTTTCCGTATCCAATACAATTTGGCGTGATGTCATGATTCAGCCCATTTTTTGATGTAATCAATAATATCTTTATGACAAGGCTCAGGCTCTTCCCCATATACTAGCCAAGCAAGTAAATCTGGATCATCACTCTGCAATAGATTTTTAAATGCTAATTTTTGAGAATCTGTCAATGTGTGATGATGCAGTTTGACGAATGGTTGTAGGACTAAGTCAAGTTCAAGCATGCCGCGTCGACTGCGCCATAACATTTTCTGATCAAATGATGATTGCATAGGTTTCAATACTAGGATTGTGGTATCGATGGAATTATACTACGTCGTGCTATTCAATCTACTAATAACTGAGACCTTTGCTTTTAAACTCGCAAAGATCCCAAATTAATTCAAGTGAGCAAGTTATGGACATTCAAGGCAAAACTATTGTTATCACCGGAGCGGCCCAAGGTTTAGGCTTAACAATGGCAATAAAATTAGCAGAATTAGGTGCAAATCTTGCGCTGATCGATCTAAATGAGACCAGCTTGAGCAAAGCAAAAGATCAATGTCAATCTGTCTCGACATCAAACATGATACAAACTTACACTATGAATGTTGCCAATGAATCTGATGTAATTAGCACTTTCTCACAAATCACTGGTGATTTTGGTCAAATCCATGGTCTTGTGAATAATGCTGGAATTCTCCGAGATGGCTTACTGGTTAAAGCTAAAGAAGGCTCAATTATTGATGAAATGTCACTGGAAAAATGGCAATCTGTCATCGACGTTAATCTCACTGGTGTCTTTTTGTGTGGACGTGAAGCAGCTAAGCAAATGATTGCGCAAAAAACTGCTGGAGTCATCGTTAATATTTCAAGTATTTCTCGCGCTGGCAATATTGGGCAAAGTAATTACAGTGCTGCAAAAGCAGGTGTTGCTGCATTAACTGTCTGTTGGGCACGCGAACTTGCACGCTTTCAAATTCGAGTCGCAGGTATTGCGCCAGGATTTATCGAAACTGAAATGACCAAAAACATGAAACCCGAAGCGCTAGAAAAAATGACCGCTGGCATTCCCTTGAAACGCATGGGAGCACCCGTTGAAATTGCACAAACTGTCCAATTTATTCTTGAAAATGATTATTTATCGGGACGCATCATTGAAATTGATGGCGCACTTAGACTTTAAAAAACATTGCTTTAAAACTAAAACTTTAAAGAATAAGATTTTAAAAACATATGCTAAAACTTAAACACCCTGCGATTACTATTCAGAACCCTCGCAATTTCCTGAAAAATCTCCTTGAAACTTATTTTGAGAGAGGTTTAGGTTCGCTGGCAAAACGCGACATTGAAGTGCTATTAATTTATCTGCTAATCGAAGATGGTTGCTTGGGTGAGGATATCGACATTAATCGCATTAGTCGTCTGTTAAAACTATCTAAAACCAAGGCAAAAAATTTAGTTTATGATGTGCAATTGCGTTACTTACAATATTCTGAACAAGAGGCAATTGAACGCTTTGTAAATCTAATTGAACAAGCACGATTTGAAGTGACTAAAGAAAAAATCACCTTTGTGGTACGTGATCCTTTGCTACGTCAATATGTTGAAGACTGGATTGCTCAAACTAATGGTTTTTCTGATACGTCATTTAATAAAGAACTCATTAAAATTTCTCCAGAAATTTTGACTGACATTTTTACTTATTTAATAAAAATTACCAGTGAAGACAAAGTTAAACTTGAAGATATCAAATCAAGATTACCTGTTGACTCTGATCAATCGTTGTTTAAGCAGATCACTATCAAAGGGCTATTGAAAATGTTCGTGCAAAAATATATTCAACATATGGTTGATGGTGTCAGCAAAGAAGCTCTTGCAAAAACCGTTGAAATGCTTCGCTCGTTATTAAATATAGGATGATTTATCAAACATGACTCAACCTAAATTTTTTGCTGGTGGTGTTTGGCAGCGAATGCTAATCACATTAATGATGGGGTTTGCTTGCGGACTACCATTGGCATTAACTGGTGATCTATTGAAAAACTGGTTCAGTCGTGAAGGTATTGATATTAGCATCATTGGTGCCTTAAGCTTGATTGGCTTGCCATATACTTTCAAGTTTATTTGGGCACCGCTTTTTGATCGTTATCAATTGAATGCTATGGGTCGAAGACGCAGTTGGTTGATGCTGATTCAATTAGCACTCATGATTAGTATTGCAATGATGGGATTTGTGACACCAACACATCATCTATTTATTTTAGTATCCATCGCTTTTCTAATTGCTTTTTTCAGCTCTTCTCAAGACGTTGTGGTTGATGCCTATCGACGAGAACACTTGAAAAACAATGAACTGGGTATTGGATCCAGTGTTTACACCTATGGCTATCGAATTGGTATGCTAGTCTCAGCAAGCGGCGGCATATTATTGACTGATTTCTTGTCATTCAATACAGTTTATTTCCTCTTATCAGCTTGTGTGTTGATTTTTCTATTAACAACCTATTTTTCACCAGAACCTATTGTAGATAAACCACATCCTCGCACATTGATCAGTGCTGTGATTGATCCACTCAGAGAATATTTCACCAGACGTAATGCAATTTTAATTTTAGTATTTATTTTGCTCTATAAATTGGGTGATAATTTAGCAGCAAATATGACACAAACACTTTATGTAGAGCTTGGTTATTCAAATTCAGAAATAGGCCTTATTTCCAAATTTTTTGGCTTTGTTGCATTAATGCTTGGCGCATTAATTGGTGGATTAATTATTTTTAAATATGAATTGTACCGCTCACTTTGGTTATTTGGTATTTTACAAATGGTCTCCACCGCAGGTTTTGCTGTTCTCTATGAAATTGGCTATGACATACGTGTACTTGCAGCCGTCATTGCTTTTGAGAATCTCACAGCTGGCATGGGATCAGCTGCATTCATTGCGTTTATGGCAAGACTTACCAACAAACAATTCACCGCCGTGCAATATGCACTATTAACCAGTTTAATGGGGGTTCCTCGAGTCATTGCTTCTGCATCCACAGGATTTTTGATTCAATGGATTGGTTGGACTGAGTTTTATGTTTTTTGTACCTTAATAGCGATTCCTGGATTACTCATTTTGCGTCGTTTTGCTGATTGGAACTTTGATTCAAGTGTTATTGGAGAAAAAGATTCATTCGCTATTGATGAAGCTGCAAGTGATATTAATTCAACCAAGGAAACAAATCCCTTACCAAAACCAACATCATGACAGACATTTCACTGATTGATATTGGCGCCAATCTAACTCACGAATCATTTGCAGATGATTTGGAATCTGTGCTGTCTCGAGCTAAAGAGATTGGAATCAAAGCACTTCTTGTCACCGGCAGTGACGCAACATGCAGTACAAATGCTTGGCATTTAACACAGCAATATTCTAATGTGTTTTCAACCGCAGGATTTCATCCTCATCATGCCAAAGATTTTACGTCTGACGGATTTGAGGTTATTCAAGAATTAGCAAAAAAATCTAGCATCAAAGCTATTGGTGAAACTGGACTGGATTTCTATCGGAATTTCTCAACACCTGCTCAACAAGAAAAAGTATTTATAGCCCATATTGAGTTAGCTATCGAATTGAAAAAACCACTTTTTTTACACCAACGAGACGCTCACCAGCGATTTTTAGCCATCTTAAAATCTGAGCGAGATCATCTTCAGCAGGTAGTAGTGCATTGTTTTACCGGCACAAAACAAGAACTATTTGATTATTTAGATTTAGATTTTCACATTGGAATTACCGGTTGGATTTGTGACGAACGACGTGGGCTTCATCTGCATGATTTTTTACATGAGATTCCGTTAAATCGAATTATGGTTGAAACAGATTCACCATATTTGCTTCCAAGAAAAATCCAACCAAAGCCAAAAACTCGTCGTAATGAACCTGCTTATCTTGTGTATGTTTTAGAAAAGCTAAGTCAATGTTATGGCTTAACTGAAGCTGAATTAGCCAAGCATTGCTGGCAAAACACTATTGATTTCTTTGAGTTGAGTCAGGATTTATCAGACACTATCATGCAAGATAAGCAGATTTAACTTAATTGTTTTCGCCTTTAATAGTGGCATTCATTTCTTCCATTTAACATTGAATGTTTCTGAATTTATTAGCTTCCCATTTTTATCATACAATTTCCACTCTCCAACTTTATACTCCTCTGTTTCATATCCACTTTGAAAATATTTAATAGCCTGAATCTCACCATGTGAGAAATATTCAGTTACTTTGCTATTTTGAATCAGTGATGAATGACAGCCTTCATCTGAATCAAACATCCAGCTATATTATCCTGTTCTCCTGACTCTTTTAACTGTCCATTTGAATAGTACGTCTTCCATTTATAGTTTGTTGCTGAGTCATCGAAATACTCGTACTCAGTGACATTAATATCTTTAACCGTATCAGTTTTTTCTTTTATATTGACTTTATTTTCACTGTTAACTTGTTGGCAAAATATTGTTAAAAGAAATAAAATAAATTAAACAGTGCTATTGAATGTTTTATTATGGTCATATTGCATAAACACTTTCAGTGATTAATTCTCCCTAAACATTAAAACGAAAATAAATCACATCGCCTTCTTTAACGACATATTCTTTACCTTCTAAACGCCACTTCCCTGCATCTTTAGCCCCTTGCTCACCACGATATGCAATATAATCATCAAACTCAATGACTTCTGCTCGAATAAAACCTTTTTCAAAGTCAGTGTGGATAGCACCGGCTGCTTGTGGTGCAGTGGAATCAACTTTGATGGTCCATGCTCTGATTTCTCGCTTACCCGCTGTAAAAAATGTTCTAAGCCCAAGCAATTCGTAACCTGCTCGAATCAATCGATCAAGTCCTGGTTCTGAAAGATCATAAGCTGCTAAAAATTCGGCTTTTTCTTCATTCGATAAATGCACAATTTCTGCTTCAAATTTATTAGACAAGCAGACAACTTTTGCACCCTCTTCCTTAGCTTTTTCTTGAATTTGACTAACGAAAAGATTGGTTTCCAACTCACCTTCTTGAACATTGGCAACATACAAAATTGGTTTTTGGGTTAAAAATTGGAATCCTGAAATTTCGCGTTTTTCATCAATAGATAAATCACATGAGCGAATGGGTTTATACTCATTCAAATGCGTTTTAAGCTTCTCTAAAATCGCAACAAGATTAACCGATTGCTTATCCCCACTTTTCGCCTTTTTATGGAGTCGTTGAATACTTTTTTCAACGGCATCCAAGTCAGCCAAGGCTAATTCAATATTAATGGTTTCAATATCGCTAAGCGGATCAACTTTATCAGAGACGTGAATAATATTATCGTCATCAAAACAACGAACAACATGAGCAATCGCATCTGTTTCACGAATATTAGCCAAAAACTGGTTGCCTAAACCCTCACCTTTTGATGCACCCTTTACCAATCCTGCAATATCTACAAATTCAATGGTGGTTGGAATCACTTTTTCTGGAACAACAATTTCTTTCAACTGATCTAAACGAAGATCAGGTACTGGTACAATACCTGTGTTAGGCTCAATGGTACAAAATGGAAAATTTTCTGCACCAATATTTGCTTTAGTTAATGCATTAAATAACGTTGATTTTCCTACGTTTGGTAATCCTACAATACCGCATTTGAATCCCATATATTTTCTCGATGTAATTATTGTGAATGTAATTGTTGCATAGCCTTTTCCCAATCACCATGAAGAGCAAATGGCATGACAGCTAAAGCGTGATCAATTGCCTCTTGGATAAGTTGATTTTCGCTTTTTGAGGGCTGTGAAAGCACATAATTGACAACCATTGACCGATCACCAGGATGACCAACTCCAACTCTTAACCGGTAAAAATCAGGCGTGCCTAATTGTTGAATAATATTTCTAAGACCATTGTGCCCACCATGACCACCTGATTTTTTAAGCTTAATAATCCCAGGATCCAGGTCAATTTCATCATGAACAACCAGCATTTCGTCTGAGCTAATTTCGAAATAATCACAAATTGCACGAACAGCCTGCCCACTTAGATTCATGAATGTTTGCGGGGCGAGCAAATAGAGAGGATTTCCATCAACTAATTGTTTGGCGTAAAGGCTTTGAAATTTCTTATCGAGAGCTAAGGGCGTATGTTGCTGATTGGCAAATTCTTGCAAGAAATGCTCACCCACATTATGCCTTGTTCCAGAATATTTTGAACCAGGATTACCTAATCCGACAATTAACTTTAATGGCTTTGTCATCTGAAATAGTCATTGTTAAAAAAATAGGCTGGAAAAATGCATTATTTTTACCAACCTATTTTGTTGTTTCTTTCTATAAGCAAACAATCACTATGACTATTTATCGCCACCTGATTTGTCATCAGATTCACTGCTTGCTTCTGGAGAAGCCTCTTCGGTAGCCTCTTCTTCTACTGCTTCTTTGATTGCCTGAACACTAACAACTAGCAAATCATTATCATGACTTAATGAAACACTTTCTACGCCTGTTGGGAATTTAACATCGGAAAGATGGATAGACTGCCCAAGCTCGATATCTTTCATATCAATTTCTAGATATTCTGGTAATGATCCTGGCAAACATAACACATCAATTTCAGCAAGTTGACGTAAAATTTTACCGCCTTGTTGCTTGACCCCAATACATGTTTCTTCATTAAGAAAATGAATAGGAACATGGACAGTAATCTTTTTATCTTTGCGTATCCGCATGAAATCAGCATGCAAAATCTCATCACGCACTGGATGCCGCTGCAAATCCTTCAAAATGACATTTTCCTCCACATTATCAATATTTAATTTAATAATGTGGCTATAGAAAGCTGAATTTTCCAATGCTTTAGCAAGCACTCGATGCTCAATTGTCAATGGTTTAGGATCCTTTCCTGCTCCATAGATAATTGCAGGAACCATTCCTTCTAGTTTACGCAAACGATTAACGTCACTCTTGCCACTTATCGTTCGGGCTTGAACACTCAATGTAAATTCTTCAGACATTGTTAAACTCCTATATTAGAGATCAGCGACGTCCTTCGAGGGCATCAACTCTAATGTTAATCCAAATAGAAAAAGTGCGTTATTTTATGCTAGATGGGACAGCTCATCAATCAAAACATGTTATTTCTAGCAAAATTACCATGAAAAGTGATGATTATTCTAGATTAAGGCGTTAGTTGATTACCAAAACATGGCACTAATTGATTCTTCGTTGCTGACGCGTCTTACGGCTTCAGCCAACAAAGGCGCCAAGGATAGCTGGCGAATTTTTGGACATGCTTTAGCTTTCTCAGACAATGGGATAGTATCCGTTACAATCAACTGATCCATTTGTGAGCTCTGTATATTTTCTACAGCAGCGCCGGAGAGCACCGCATGTGTTGAATAGGCCACGACTTTCTTGGCGCCCTCTGCTTTTAATGCTTCTGCTGCCAGGCATAATGTGCCAGCAGTATCCACTAAATCATCAACTAGAATACAGGTTCTGTCTTTTACTTCCCCTATGATGTGCATCACCCTTGCTTCATTGGGTTTAGGACGTCTCTTATCAATGATGGCAAGATCTGCATCATTAAGTTGCTTTGCAATAGCTCTCGCACGGACAACCCCACCAACATCAGGCGAGACAACCAATAAATTGTCATACTTTTGTTGATTGATATCCTCAACCAAAACGGGAGAGGCATAAACATTATCAACCGGAATATTAAAAAAACCTTGAATTTGATCAGCGTGCAAATCAACGGTTAGCACTCGATCAATACCGACTGCTGTGAGCATATCAGCAACCACTTTTGCGCTGATTGGCACTCTAGCAGAACGCACTCGTCGATCTTGTCTGGCGTAGCCAAAATAAGGAATAACCGCTGTTAGGCGAATGGCAGAGGCTCTGTGAATAGCGTCTGCCATAACGATAATTTCCATCAGATTATCATTTGTTGGAGCACACGTAGACTGCAATAAAAAAACATCCTTGCCTCGAACATTTTCATTAATTTCAATCATGATTTCGCCATCGCTAAAGCGATCAACTGAGGCATCACCCATAACAACCTCTAGGTTTTTTGCAACAGCTTTAGCTAAATTTGGATTGGAGTTTCCAGTGAAGACCATGAGTTTTGACACAGTAATATCCTTTTGTCTGATAAATTTGACGAGCGTTTTTTATTGGCTGATTAAAATATTGATCAATAAAGCTCAGTATAGCTATCCAAGGCAGATCCCGTCAACTGAAGCTGATGACTAAGCCATGCGTTGATTTCATTTAACTCGATTTATTCTCATTTGCGTTAAAATTTATCCCTATTTAAAGCCATGGATAACTCCCCTTTTCACTTATTCAATTCTTAGCCTCTAACTTGACGCATAATAATAACATATAATAAAATTCAACCTGATTACTAGGCAGCAATGCCTAAATGGCCTGGATGCTTGATTTGACGGCATTTTTGCCATGATCATAATAATTAACTTTCAAAGGGAAATCAGTATGAAAAAAGCAATGATAATGGGACTGTTAGCACTGACATTTTTTTCGGCAAGTTCGCAGGCAGTAATACCTAAATATGCTAGATGTATTGCTACAGCGGGCAATGAATTAGCTGTACAAATATGTCGTCTGAAGGCCATAGACGATACGTACTGCGAGGTGTGGAAAGGTTTTTGTTAATTTTCCACGCACCACCCTCTCAATTTGAGAGGGTCATTCACTTACAGTCAATCAAACACATCAACATTACTTACCCGCCTCCACAAGATCAGTCATTCCTCCATAAAATTTAACAATTAAAATATAAATTTTGAACTTAACTAAGCTAAATATATTTAAATTCCATTTCTTTGAAGTGTTTCACCAATTATATCTTTTAACTTACCAGTATCAAGCACTTCTGTTATAGGTTGCAAACTAAAAATCTGTTTCCATACCATCTCATTAATAGCTTTTCTTTGCGCTAAAAACTTCTCTGCCAACTCCGAAGGATCTACCATAATTGAAATAGGCAATCTACCAACATCCATCCCAATTGAAGAACCTGTTCCAAAATCAATAGTTGGATCTTGTGAAAATCTATCTGGCTTACTAAAATCTACCTCTATTGAAATGGTTGAATCTAATCCATCATCAATATGTAAGAATATTTTTTGGTCTCCAAAATCGTGTTGAGATTGAATATCTTTATATGCATCACTTTTCGGACTTTTCTGAAGTTGTGCTGCATTACTAGCAATTAATTCCTTTACAAATGGTTGATATTCAAAATGCTCCACCTTATTAGCAATTTCTTGCATTACTTGGGTTACGGTATTATCGAAACGCTGTTCTTTAACATTAATAGCATTCTTTAACCAAATAATTTGCACTATGGTTAATCCAGTTAAGCCGAAAACTGCTAAAAAGGTTAAAATGGAAATCCACTTTCGTTTCATATGTTAAAAGTACGTTGATGCGAACATGTAATTATACCTAGTTAACAAATATTAACTAG
>JAUIKI010000022.1 GCA_030430875.1 Gammaproteobacteria bacterium
CAGTATTTTAGCAACGACGTTTGTTGTGAATAATAAATTGACAGAACGCTGGCATGAATATTTTGATGAGACGTTTGAAATAACTAGAGTAATGAACGTTGTCAATGATCAATTGAGTGGGATTCATCGAGTAGAGTATATGCTTGATAGCGGCATCGAAAATGGAATTTTTGATATCACGTATTTACAACAAGTTGAGAGCTTTGTGAATTGGGCTAAGCAGCAAGATAAGGTGGTTCATGTTGATAGTTTTACAACAATCCTCAAGGAAATTAATCAGCGCATGCATGGGGATGATAAGGAATGGTATCGCTTGCCTGACTCAAGAGAACTAGCAGCGCAATATTTACTTATGTATGAAACTTCCTTGCCTTATGGGCTTGGATTAAATGATATTATCGATTTAAGAAAATCTGCCATTCGAATCAGTGTTGTTATGAAGCGCAGTGACTCAGATGATATTTTGGCTCTCGATGATCAAGCGAAAACTTGGTTAAGTCAGAATGCGCTAACTATATTGCCAACTGAAGGAACAGGTCTTGATGCAATTTTTTCACATATATCCTATCGAAACATAAATAGCATTGTGATTGGTTCATTGCTTGCATTATTGGTGATTTCAGTTGTTATGATTGTTGCATTGCGTTCATTTAGCCTTGGTTTGATTAGCTTGGTTCCAAATATTTTGCCTGCTGGTATTGCCTATGGCTTGTGGGGATTGTTTGGCGGTTATATCAGTATGGCATTGTCAGTTGTGGTTTGTATTAGTTTGGGTATTGTGGTGGATGATACTGTGCATTTCTTGACAAAATATTTACGAGCTAGGCGTGAGCAGAACTTGAGTCCAATGCAGGCAACACGCTATGCTTTTAATACCGTTGGTGTTGCCATGGTTGTGACCTCAATTGTTTTGGTGGCTGGATTTTTAGTCGCTGTTTCATCTCATTTCAATCCAACCAAAGAACTGGGAATTTTGCTATCAGCAACCATTGCAATTGCATTGATTATTGATTTTCTGCTGTTGCCACCATTGTTAATTTTTTTAGATAAGCTTCAGTTTGATACAAATGGCCGTCGAGTGAAAAATTCTGATGCAAAAAATGTCAGTGAATTGACAATAGATTTAAATCAATCAGGTCAGTAAAGAGCATTGGACAATTTTTTATTTATAATTGAGAGTTTGTTTTAATTACCTAGCTTGAGTTCAGTGTGTTTCTTAAGATGAGATTATGTCAAATTTGATAGAATCGCTGATCATCGAAAAGTAATTTTTCAGATCATTACTATCTGTTAAAATTTGCAGAGTAGCATGATTGGGTGGTATAAGAGCTTTGAGATAGAAGGCATGAAAGATAAGATAAGATAAGATAAGAAAAAAGCCTAAGTAAATAAATAACGATGGAGTAGAGTGATGGCAAATGTCCAGCCAAAAGTTGTTGGCGAAGAATTAAGTGATGCACGAATTAAAGGGTTTTTGAGTTTAACGCCGCATGATGGTCAAAACCCAGATTTTTATGTGTTAATGAAAGCCTATCAAGGTTTGCGTGTACATGATTTCAAACGCTTTATTCAGTTTTTTCTCGATGCAAGTCGTGATATTCATGCCAAAGATCAGCGCAGTCAGACAATAATTGATGTGATTTCGTCACATCGACGTAGTGTTGACTATGTGGCTGTGTTACAGGATGCACTTACTAGTGAATTGCGATGAAAAAATAGTTGTTTTAATTTTTAAACATGTGATTTTTGTCGATGTGTTTTGTAGAAACTCTCCCGTAATATTTTTTTAATCGATGGAAGATTTTCAGTATTTCCATAAGCTTCTCGTGATGCCTGTCGTATTTAATATTTCCAAGTAAAAAACATAATAGGGAAAGTTGTATAACTATTTGATTTAATTAAGTTATTCGTACTTTTCCGCAAGTGAATATTTTCATCATTAACAAAAATCCAATGCGTCCGTTGCGGCAATTGCCCAAACTTGAACATGCTTGACGCCTTGGTTTTTTAAGACATTTGCGATTGTATTAGCGGTGGATCCTGTTGTGACTACATCATCAATGATTGCAACTGATTGATAGGGTTTGAGTTTTTTGCATTTGAAAGCCTGTTGTAAATTGATTTGTCGAAGATTAGCAGGTAGGTGGGTTTGTGAAGTGGTGTGCTCGACGCGTTTGATCCAATTAGTGGCAAGCGGTTTATTAAAATAGCGAGCTATCGGTTTGGCCAGTTCTTTTGATTGGTTAAACCCTCGTTGGCGGAGTCGTTTTGGATGCAGCGGAACAGGTAAAATTACATCAGGAATTACCAGCGATTTTTTAGACGTCAATGCACTGATTAGCAGTTGAGTCAGCATGTTTCCATGCGCTAATTTTTGTTGGTGTTTGAAGCTAATAATGAGATCATCAATGGGCGATTGATAGCGAAATACAGTTATGCACTGATCAAACTGTGGAGGTTTTTGTAGGCACTGAATACAGTGAGAGTTTGTTAAAATGTTGCATTGCCTGCCGCAGTGATGGCAAGGGTTAGTAATCCAGGGTAGTTTTGTTTGGCAATGAT
The DNA here is from genome assembly GCA_030430875.1 of Gammaproteobacteria bacterium. Classification (GTDB taxonomy): domain Bacteria; phylum Pseudomonadota; class Gammaproteobacteria; order Pseudomonadales; family JAUIKI01; genus JAUIKI01. Next base: position 2,563 of record JAUIKI010000022.1, read on the forward strand.
TACAAAGATCGAGCTTATTTGGGTAGGCTGATGATTGGCAAATCACACAAGTGTAGGGGAGCAATGTTTCCAGTATATGTCGACCTATGTCGTTAACTATTTTATGCATCTTTGGTTGACAAGTGTGTTGTAGCTGCGCTTCAATACGAATTTGCACTTAATTGAATGTTGTGATTTGTGACTTAGTTGCTGTGAAATGTTCAATTTAGCTTAATATCAACTCACTTTCTGTAGGAAATATACTAAAATGTTGAGCAGTGATCTCTCGGTAATTCGACATAATTGGCAAATATCTGAGGTTAAAGTCCTATTTGCCATGCCATTTAATGACTTGCTTTTTCAAGCACAAACCATCCATCGACAGTTTTTTGACCCTAATCAAGTGCAATTGAGCACGTTGTTGTCAATTAAAACGGGGGCTTGTCCAGAGGATTGTAAATATTGCTCGCAAAGTGGTCATTACACTACTGATTTAGAGAAAGAAAAGTTGTTAGCCATTGAAACTGTCATAGAAAATGCTAAGCAAGCAAAGGCAAATGGTGCAACGCGATTTTGTATGGGAGCTGCTTGGCGCTCACCCCGTGAAAAAGACATGCCGTATGTTGTGGATATGGTTAAACAAGTTAAAAATATGGGCTTAGAAACTTGCATGACATTGGGCATGTTGTCATCAGATCAGGCTACAGAATTAGCTGGTGCAGGGCTAGATTATTATAATCATAATTTAGATACTTCTCCTGAGTATTACCAACAAATTATTAGCACTAGAACCTATCAAGATCGGTTAAAAACATTAGATCTGGTTCGAGATGCAGGAATGAAAGTATGTTGTGGTGGTATTGTTGGCATGGGCGAGACAGTTAACGACCAAATAAAACTGTTGATTCAGTTAGCAAACATGACGGTGCATCCAGAAAGTGTGCCAATTAATAAACTAGTGAAAATTCCTGGAACGCCGCTTGAAAACACAGCGGACATTGATGCCTTTGATTTTGTGCGTTTGATTGCAATGGCAAGAATTATGATGCCAAAGTCATATGTGAGACTTTCAGCAGGTCGAGAGGAAATGAATGAACAAATGCAAGCATTATGTTTTTTTGCTGGTGCTAATTCAATTTTTTATGGAGAAAAATTGTTGACGACAGCGAATCCTGAGTCCAATTCTGATGCTGAGTTGTTCGAAAAACTTGGTATTAAACCTGAAATAAACTCGATTGAATCAGACATCCCGACTGACGAATTTACTGTTACACCAAAAACTGATGAGCGTTTTTATGATGCGATGGCAATGGACATAAATAATAAGTTGTGATCCATCTTGAAACATTAAAATCAGATTTATTCACCCAAAACCAATGGCGAAATAGACTAATTGTTGAATCGCCTCAAGGACCACGTATTCAAGTTGCTGGAAAAACTTATCTTTCTTTTTCTAGCAACGATTATCTTGGTTTAGCCAACCATCCTGAAGTAAAAGCTGTTGCGATTGACTCAATCAATCGTGATGGTTTGGGCAGTGGGGCTTCTCATTTAGTGACAGGGCATCATCGAGAACACCATTTATTTGAAGAGGCTCTGGCAGACTTTTTGGGTGTTGAAGCGGTTTTGCTATTTTCAACCGGCTATATGGCAAATCTTGGTGTGGTTAGTACTCTTTTTGATAAAACCAGTAGTATTTTTGAAGACAAATTAAATCATGCTTCACTGTTGGACGCGGGACTTTTTTCAAATGCAGCCTTTCAGCGTTATCATCATGTCAATATGGCTGATTTGCAACGGCGTTTAGCTGATTGTCATCAACAAAGTCGACTAATTGTTTCTGATGGAGTCTTCAGCATGGATGGTGATGTTGCGCCAATTAGTGAATTAGTGAAAACCTGCCGAGAATACAAGAGTGATTTATTTATTGATGATGCACATGGGTTTGGTGTGCTTGGTAAACGAGGTAAAGGCAGTATTGAGCACTGTGGATTGCAAATAAAAGACGTACCAATTTTTATGGGAACGCTCGGTAAGGCATTGGGTAGCGCAGGAGCATTTGTTGCAGCAGAAAAACCGTTAATTGATATGTTGATCCAGCGTGCGAGAACTTATATTTATACCACAGCCATGCCGCCGGCATTGGCTGCAGCTGCTCGAAAAAGTTTGGCAATTATTCAAGAAGAACCTTGGCGGCGTGAACAACTACAACAGTTAATTAAACGATTTCGCAGTAAAGCTGCTGAATTGAATTGTGAATTGTTAGATTCGGCAACCCCGATTCAACCGATAATTATCGGTGATAATCAGCGGGCAATTGAGTTGAGTGAAGGATTGTTGCAAAGAGGTATTCAGGTTAGTGCTATTCGCCCTCCAACAGTTCCTAAAAATCAAGCACGATTGCGTATTACCTTGTCAGCATTGCATACTGAAGAAGATGTTGATTTTTTAGTAAACTGCCTTGCCGATTTATTGTGAAATAAATATGGAAAAAACACCTTTAATGTTGATTCCAGGTTGGAGTTTTCAACCAGTCATTTTTAAAGAATTAACAAAAGAATTAAATTTGTATTTTTCAGTGACCTTGTGTGACTGGGCAATGATAAATACTGATGATTTAGATGCGTTTTTAAAAATATTACAAAATCAACTGAAAAAACCGAGTGTTATAGTCGGCTGGTCGCTTGGTGGATTAATTGCTGCCGAGTTAGCTAGCCGATGCCCTGAAAAAAGTTTGGCGCTGATTACAATGGCCAGCACCCCATGTTTTTTGCAAAGTCGGCAGTGGCAATGGGGAGTAGAAGTGGAGTGGTTTGAATTATTTCAGAAAAATCTTACTAAAGACCGTGAAAAAACACTTAATCAGTTTGATTTTTTAATCACTCAAGGGCACTCATTGCAAAAAACAGATTTGCGTTGGATTAGAGGTTTTCGGCGAGAATATTCGCTGAGCTTTGAATGTTTGCAGTCAACACTGGAATGGTTAAAAACAATCAATATGATTGAAAAAATGACAAAAATATCAGTTCCATATTTGGCTTTGTTTGGCGAGAATGATTTGTTGATTCCATTACAGGTTGTCAATCAATTGCAATTGCTGAATTCAAATATCTATACGTATATATTTGAAGAAGGATCGCATGTATTTTTCTTGCAAAATGCAGTGCAATGTTTGCAAAAAATCCAAGAATTTATAAGAGAAAATATCCAATGAAAATTGATAGCAATCATTTAGCAAACAGCTTTTCTAAGGCTGCAAAAAACTATGATAGCCAGGCGTATTTTCAACAGCAAGTTGGTTGTAGGCTATTAGCATATTTAAATGAGTTGGCTGGTGATTTTTCTGATAAAAAAATAATGGATTTGGGATGTGGAACAGGATTTTTTACCAAAAAAATTGCTGAAAAAAACAAAGTAAAAAAAATTATTGGGATGGATATTGCTTATGGTATGGTGGTTTTTTCAAAACATTCAATAGAAAACTCATCAATTGATTGGGTTTGTGCTGATGCGAAAAAAATACCTGTTAGAAATGAGTCATTCGATGCTATTTTTTCAAATTTAACTCTGCAATGGTGTGATCCATTTTCAGTTGTTTTAAGTGAAATTCATCGTATATTAATGCCAAGTGGCTTGGCTGTTATTACTACATTGTTGGATCCTAGTTTATTTGAGTTGAAGCAAGCTTGGTTGCAAGTTGATGATGATTTACATGCCAATGAATTTTTGTCAAAGGAGCAATTGAAAGCTGCTATTAACCCAATAGAATTTTCAGTGGATTTTATAAAAACTGAACGAATAACACTTGAGTTCCCACATATTTTTGCTGTGATGCAAAGTTTGAAAAACATTGGTGCCTCAAATCATCGAGTGGATCGTAAGAAAGGTTTAACAACGCGAAAAAAAATACAAAAAATTAGCAATGCATATCAGCAATTTCTCATGCCAAACGGGTGCCTTCCTTTGAGTTATGAAGTTGCTTATTTGCTGCTTAGAAAGGTCTCAATTTAATATGGCAAAGACATACTTTATTACTGGAACAGACACGGCTGTTGGCAAGACATACGTTACCCAAAATTTATTGAATGCTGCAAAACAGCAAGGATTTTCAGCGTTGGGATTAAAACCTATCGCAGCAGGTTGCGAGCAAACCAAGGCTGGATGGCAAAATGATGATGCTTTGGCTTTGCAATCTGCATCTACTTGTAAACTGTCTTATGTGGAAATCAACCCATTTGCTTTTAAAGATCCGATATCACCACACTTGGCTGCTAAAAATAGTGGTGAAGTTGTGTCTGCTACGATGCTGCAGGAAAAGATTAATCCATTGCTAAAAAAGGACGTGAATTTACTGCTAATTGAAGGAGCAGGTGGTTGGCGTGTACCGATTAATGATACTGAATTATTCAGTGATTGGGTTAACTTGCTTCAAATTCCCGTGATAGTTGTTGTCGGAATGAGGTTGGGGTGTTTGAATCACGCGCTGCTTACGTTTGAAGCAATTCGTCAAGATGGGTTGTCAATTGCTGGATGGGTAGCTAACAGTATTGATCCAGAAATGAAGCAGTTGTCGGAAAATATTAATTATTTGCAGTCCAAACTGCCGGAACCATTATTAGCAACGTTTTCTTATCAATTGGACAACAATCCAAATAATTTGGTTGATTTGCGTTCTGCAATTGAGCTGTTAATTTAATATGATGTTTTAGAGGTTGTATCAGTAACCTTTTGATTTATAGTGTTTTTTTAAAGTGCTCTGGTTATTTGCTTGATAAACAGCTTGACAATTGAATGTTGTGAACGTATGTTTCAAACGTTTGTTTGAATTTGTTGTCAAAATAACAAAGTTAAAGTGTTTTATTTGTTGATAAAAGACTTTGCGATAACCACTATTTTAGAGGTTTTAAACCATGCCTACCTACAAAGCTCCTTTACGAGACATGTCTTTCTTGTTGTATGACCTGTTTGATTATGAAACCCATTTAAAAGGTTTGACAGGTTGTGAAGAATTCACTCCCGATTTAATTGACTCAATTTTAGAAGAATCGGCAAAGTTTGCTGAGAATGAACTATTACCAATAAACCAGCCTGGAGATAAAGGGTGCGTTTGGGATAATGGTGATGTAAAAACACCTGCTGGTTATAAACAGGCCTATGAGAAATATTTAGACAGTGGTTGGGCTACTTTGACGGCCGAAACAGAATATGGCGGTCAATATTTCCCTAGCTCAATTGGTGTCCCAATCACTGAAATGATGAAATCAGCTTGTATGCCATTTGGAATGTACACAGGCTTAACACATGGAGCAGTATCCTCTATTGTTGCGCATTCTAACCAAGAACAGAAAGATAAGTATTTGCCCAACATGATTTCAGGCAAGTGGGCCGGCACAATGTGTTTAACAGAGCCACATTGTGGTACTGATTTGGGTATGCTCAAAACCAAGGCAGAACTTAATGCAGATGGCTCTTATAGCATAACTGGTACAAAAATCTTTATCACTGGTGGTGAGCATGATTTAACAGAAAATATTGTTCATCTTGTATTAGCTAGATTGTCTGATGCACCGCAAGGAACGAAAGGAATTTCACTCTTTATTGTGCCAAAAATTCAGGTGGGTGATGATGGCTCATTGGGTGAGCGAAATAATGTCAGTTGTGGTTCTATCGAGCACAAGATGGGTATCAATGGCTCAGCGACTTGTGTGATGAATTTTGATGGATCGCGAGGGTTTTTGATTGGTGAAGCAAACGCTGGATTAAAATATATGTTTACCATGATGAATCTTGCACGTGTCTATACGGGTATGCAAGGTTTGTCATTAGGTGAGATTTCATATCAAAATGCACGTACTTATGCAAAAGATCGGCTCCAAATGCGTTCGTTAACTGGTCCTAAAAACCCAGATCAGCCTGCTGATCCCATCATAGTGCATCCTGATGTGCGACGTATGTTATTAACTCAAAAAGTGTTTGCTGAGGGATCACGTGCTTTAGCTCTGTTTTCAGGTATGCAATATGATATTCAAACACGAAGCCAAAACGAAGAGTCACGGAAAGAGGCAGAAGATTTAGTAGGATTTTTGACACCGATTTGTAAAGCATTTATGACAGAAACTGGCTTTGAGTCTGTTAATTTGGGTATGCAAGTATTTGGTGGTCATGGTTATATCAAAGAGTGGGGAATGGAGCAGTTTGTTCGTGACTGTCGAATTTCGATGCTTTATGAAGGAACCACAGGTATCCAGGCACTGGATTTACTTGGGCGTAAAGTTTTGATGTCACAAGGCCAAGCATTACGTAACTTTACTAAAATTGTGCACAAATTCTGTAAAGCAGTACAAGATGATGAGCAGATGAAGCGATACGTTGAGCCATTGAACCAGCTTAATGAAGAGTGGGGTGATCTCACCATGAAAATTGGGATGCTTGCGATGAAAAATCGTGATGAAGTAGGCTCTGCATCGGTTGATTTCTTAATGTATTCTGGCTACATTATTTTAGGCTATTTGTGGGCGCGTATGGCTAAAGTGGCTCAAGAAAAATTAGCAGATAATCCAAGTGATGCTGATTTCTATCGAGCAAAGATTAACAAGGCGGATTTTTATTTCAAGCGCATTTTGCCTCGAACTAAAACACTGGCTGACACTATGTTATCTGGTGCAGATGTGTTAATGGATATTCCAGATGAGCAGTTTGAATTTTAATTTTAAGTATTGCTGTTTAGTCGTTATCAAGCATGGTTAGAGAATGCTTGATAATAAGTTTGACTCCCAAAAAACCTCCTACTGCCCACATTTATTTGTGGGCTTTTTTTATGGGTTGAAATAGAGCAAGACCTTTACAGTAAAGTTCTCATAGCGAGAATTTTCTAAATAGATTACAATTTTTGATAGGTTATAAACATCAGAATAAAGTCACCAAACGTGAGAGGAGTTAAAAATGGCAGTTTATAAAGCCCCCGTCCGTGATATGCAATTTGTGCTGAATGAGGTTTTTTTAGCGGATAATCTTTGGCAGTCAATGCCTGATACAGAAGAAGTTTCTGGTGATGTTGTTGAAGCAATTTTGACGGAAGGTGCAAAAATAGCCGAAAATTTATTGCTGCCTCTCAATCAGTCAGGTGATGAAGTAGGTTGTCAATTTGAAAATGGAGTAGTCACTACACCAGCAGGATTCAAAGAAGCATATCAACAGCTAGCAGATGGTGGCTGGGTTGGTTTAGGTGGTAATCCTGAGTTTGGTGGCCAAGGCATGCCAAAGATGTTGACCGTGTTATTCGAAGAAATGCTATATGCAGCAAATACTGCCTTCACATTATATCCGATTTTAAGTGCGGGATTTTCTTTGGCGCTCAACAGCCATGCGAGTCAGGAGATAAAACAAAAATATTTGCCGAAAATGTATAGTGGTCAATGGGCAGGAACAATGTGTTTGACTGAACCACATGCAGGTTCTGATCTTGGAATTATTCGCACCAAAGCTATTCCAAATGCTGATGGTGCCTATGAAATTACCGGTACAAAAATTTTCATTACTGGTGGTGAGCATGATTTGACTGAAAATATTCTTCATTTGGTTCTAGCAAAATTACCTGATTCCCCGGCAGGCTCCAAAGGTATCTCGCTGTTTTTGGTTCCTAAATTTTTTGTAAATGACGATGATAGTTTGGGGGAACGTAATCAAGTGAGCTGTGGTTCTATTGAACACAAAATGGGAATTAAAGGCTCAGCAACCTGTGTGGTAAATTTTGATGGAGCTATTGGTTGGTTGGTTGGTGAAATTAACCAAGGACTTGCATGTATGTTTACCATGATGAATTACGAACGTTTATCAATTGGCATTCAAGGTTTGGGTCTAGGAGAAATTGCGTATCAATCTGCAGCAAGCTATGCCAAGGAACGTTTGCAAGGTCGTGCAGTGGATGGTCCAAAAAATCCTGATAAGTATGCTGATAATCTATTGGTTCACCCTGACGTGCGACGCATGTTGTTAAGTGTGCGAGCTTACAACGAAGCAGGGCGTGCTTTTGCTGTTTATGTTGGTATGCAGTTAGATATTGCTAAGTTTCATCCGAATGAAACAAAGCGTGAATATGCAGCTGATTTAGTTGCATTATTGACACCCATTGTGAAATCTTTTTTCACCGACAAAGGTTTGGAAATGTGCATTATGTCTCAACAAGTTTTAGGTGGGCATGGTTATGTGAAAGAATGGGGATTAGAACAATTTGTTCGAGATGCTCGAATTGCACAAATTTATGAAGGAACCAATGGCATTCAAGCCATGGATTTGGTGGGTCGAAAAGTTTTTCGTAATCAAGGTCAATATGTTGAGTTGTTTTTATCTGAAATGAAAGTGTTGTTGTCGGAAATTGCTGATGATTCTTCATTGCAGTGTTTTTATTCTGGACTAAAAAGTACCATCGAAATTTGTGAGAAAACGACACAGCAGTTGATTGCCTCAGCAAAAAAAGATCCTAACTATTTAGGTGCAGTTGCTGTGGATTATTTGAATTTGTTGGGGTTAACTAGCTATGCATATATGTGGACGAAAATGGCAAAAGTTGCTTTGCAGCAGGTAGACCAAGACGATACAGGTTTTTATCAGAATAAATTGATTGTTGGTGAGTTCTTTATTCAGAGACTATTACCACAAGTGTATGCATTGCAAATTAGTATTGATTCTGGCAGCAGCGCTATTATGAAAATGGGTGATGAAGCATTTTAGATTTACTCTTATTCAATCGTTGTAGTTTTAATGCAATGGTCTCAGTTGAGTTGTATAGAGTTGGTTTTTACTTTCTAGCTATTGGCTTCCTTGGTAGAGACTAAGGAAGCTGTTGAAGCTCAATAGTTCAATATATATTGAAAAGGTGATAGAGAGGTTTAAATAAAATCCACACATTGATTTCTTACAAGAAACAAAGACTGGCGACCATTCCATAGGTCAATCGCAGAAATAATCCCTCTTTTGGAGATTAAGTTAACGATCTCTTTATTTGTGTAATGATTTCGCCAACCGTTAGCCGCAGCCCTTTTATTAATTTCAGTTAAATAAGCTTTATCATTTTCTTCTGCTATGAGAGGCACAGATGCATAACTCATAAGGATAAAATCACAATTATTCAGAACTCTGTCTATAACAAATTCAACATCGTTAAGATATTCTAAAACACCAGAAAAAACACAAACGTCAAATTTTGGCACCACAAAATCTTTAGTGTTAAAGTCAATTTCTGTTGTTTCATCATCCCATTTCTTAATATCGAATTTTGACACTTTAAAATTATCATAATTCTCACAAACACGTTGGAATGGTGCATATGCGCCACAACCAAACTCGGCAAAGTGATATTGCTTTTCTACATCGCACTCATTTTGAATAAACAAATTAAGAAGCTGTAAGCCTTTCTCTTTCCAATTAGCACTATAGGAATCAGAAGCCTTCCATCTTATTGGTTCTTGTTCTGTTTCTAAATGGAGGTGCGGAAACTTGAGACATAATGATCGAAAAATCAGTTAGTTAGCATTAAAAGTATGCTGAAAAGTCATCATTGCAAACTGCGAGAAAGAGAGTGTAACTAATTTCTATTTAAGTATCTATGCTGGCTGTTACATATGGCAAGGAAGATATGTATGAAAACAGAAGATATGCTGGTGCTGACTTGTGGAGGCAGCGAATGAATCAAGAGTAGGTTGTTTTAACTATTCCCATTCAATGGTTGCCGGTGGTTTGCTGGTGATGTCGTAGGTCACACGAGCAATGCCATCGAC
>JAUIKI010000282.1 GCA_030430875.1 Gammaproteobacteria bacterium
GAGGAAAGTCACTGTAAGAAGATTAACTCAATACTATTTTATGAATATACAATGAAACAACTGACGAACAAACGTATTCTACTTGGCATCACTGGTAGCATTGCTGCCTATAAAAGCGCTGAGCTTACGCGTTTATTAAAAAAATCTGGTGCTGATGTTCGCATTGTCATGACAAAAGCTGCCACAGATTTTATCACCCCGCTGACCATGCAAGCATTGTCTGGACATCCGGTACATATAGAATTACTTGATCCTGCTGCTGAAGCTGGCATGGGGCATATTGAACTTGCTCGATGGGCTGACCGAATCATCATAGCACCTGCAAGTGCAAATATTATTTCACATTTATCTCAAGGACAGGCCGTTGATCTATTGACAACACTGTGCCTGGCAACAACAGCACCGATTATGCTTGCGCCAGCAATGAACCAAGCAATGTGGCAACACCCTGCTCAGCAACACAATATAAAACGACTCAGCAAACATGGTATTGAATGTCTTGGCACTGATAAAGGATCTCAAGCTTGTGGCGATATTGGTCCCGGTCGCATGCTAGAGCCTGACATAATCCTTCAAACAATAGCCAATAGCTTTCATTCTAATTCTCTCGATGGAGTTCATGTTGTAATTACCGCGGGGCCAACTCAAGAAGCTATCGATCCTGTTCGCTTCATTTCAAACAACAGCTCAGGAAAAATGGGCTATGCGCTAGCAGAAGCAGCAATTGAAGCAAATGCAAACGTCACACTGATTAGCGGTCCAACTCATCTCGACATACCTGATCGTGTTGAGCACATTCCGGTGATCTCAGCAAAACAAATGCTATTTGAAGTCAAAAAACTTTTGTCTACAACAACTATTTTTATTGGCACCGCAGCTGTTGCTGATTACCGCCCTCTAACTTTTTCTGAAACTAAGATTAAAAAATCCAATGATAAACTATTACTTGAGTTAATTAAAAACCCCGATATCATTAGCATTGTTGGCGCATCTAAACCCAAACCTTTCACGGTAGGATTTGCAGCAGAAACCGATAATATCATCCAATATGCAACACAAAAATATCATAACAAACAATTAGATTTAATCATTGCCAATGATGTTTCTGATCCAAGCATTGGTTTTGATAGCAATGAAAATACAGTTACTGCAATATGGAATGATGCCCAAGAAGAATTTCCAAAAATGTCAAAACAACAATTAGCACGAAAACTTATTACATTAATAAGCCAACGCTACCCAAAAGAGAAATAATATGGAAAAAATACAGCTAAAAATCCTTAATGATCTGGTTGGCACACAAATTCCCCTGCCCTCGTTTGCAACTGATGGCTCAGCTGGAATGGACTTGCGAGCCTGCCTAACTGCTTGTTGTGAAATCAAACCAGGCCAAACTCACTTAATTCCAACTGGAATTGCGATTCACATTGATAACCCAAATTATGCTGCATTAATTCTTCCTCGCTCTGGGCTTGGACACAAACACGGTATTGTGCTCGGCAATCTTGTTGGTTTAATTGATTCAGATTATCAAGGTGAATTAATGATTTCATGCTGGAACCGTGGCCAAACTGATTTCACTATCCAACCAGGTGATCGTATAGCACAACTAATGCTTGTCCCCGTGTTACAATGTGAGTTTGACATTGTCAGCGAATTCAATCAGTCATCACGTGGTCAAGGTGGCTTTGGACACACTGGAAAAAATTAAACTGAAACTTATTAATGAATGAAAATCAAACTGCCAAAATTTTAAGCGAAGCTCTGCCATATATTCGTCGCTTCTATGGTAAAACCATTGTCGTAAAATATGGCGGGAATGCCATGATCGATGAAAAATTAAAGCAGTCATTTGCTCGTGATATTGTCTTGATGAAACTCGTCGGGATGAATCCGATTGTAGTGCATGGTGGAGGCCCTCAAATTGGTGAACTACTCGAGAAACTGAATATTCAATCTACTTTCGTTGATGGACTTCGCGTCACCGATGCACAGACCATGGATGTCGTTGAAATGGTCTTAGGCGGATTAGTAAACAAACATATTGTGCATTTAATTAATCAACAAGGCGGAAAAGCCATTGGTCTAACTGGAAAAGATGCCAACTTTATTTCTGCAAAGAAAATTCAAATTAAGCGCACCTCTCCTGAACTTGCTGTCCCTGAAATCATTGATATTGGTCATGTTGGCACTGTTACAAATATCAATCGAGAAATACTCGACACCTTAATTACCAAAAATTTCATCCCAATCATTGCACCAATTGGTGTAGATAA
>JAUIKI010000023.1 GCA_030430875.1 Gammaproteobacteria bacterium
TTGATGGCGGCGTGACGTGGCGTGAAGCGAAGTTCACCAGCGAGGTCTTCCCCAGAGCGCTTACCCGCTTTGGTATAGAGTGGGATTGGCAAGGTCAGCCAGCGATGATCCAAAGCCGTGCAGTAGACGAAACAGGGTATGTCCAACCAACCTATGGACAGCTTCGTGCGGTTCGCGGTGAGAACTCCATCTACCACAAAAACGCTATCCACACTTAGATAATGAAACGATGCTAGAATTATTGGTCTAGCATGAAGAAAATAAATCAGGAAGTATATGAAAAGCATTTCGCCTATCAACAAGATGTGACATCTCGTTCGATAGGCGAAATTGTATGAAAGGGGCTATTGCCTGATTATGTTGCTTCTTATTGCGTCGAAAGCATCTGTAATTCTTCTGGTGAAGGTGTATTGTTGTGATGCCACTTCTTGATGACTACCCCATTTTTGAGTGTTTTAGCAGCCGTTTGAGATCATTTAGGATATCTTTGTCCGCATGTTTAGGTAGGAAATACAGCATAGCATTACCCATAGGGTCGACGATGAATAGCAATGAAGAATATTCAGCTTCTTGGTTTTTTGTTAATAGTTCATGGGTTAGGTCAAAAAAACTGCTGTCCGTCGTAATGACAATTTGAATCAGAGGATGTTTCTTTGTGCTATAACGAATCAGTGCTTGATTTTGCTCGGATTCAACGTTTTCCGGGATTAAATATAGCATTTTTACGCGATTTTGTTCTTTTCCAAGGGCTATATGTGATTGATTCATCAAAGAAAGCTGTCTTTTTGCAACACTTTCATATCGTTCATCGCCAATTAATACCATTGACCAGGTTCGGTCTGCGGTGATATCAATTGGGCTTCCATCCAATGTTTTCAGCGGTAACTCAGAAAAAGGTAACAGTGGATTAATCAATATGCCCTGATTAGTGCGACTTTCAGGAACAAAAACCCCAGTTTTAAACATAACAAAGGCAAGCGCTATGGGTGCCAGTGCGACGAAAAAGATGAGTGCTAATTTAACTCGCGCTAAGTTGTTGTTGGCTGTGGGGTTTTTTGTGGTCATAAGTCGAATTCAATTTTTCGAAATTATACCAATAAATACTGCTGCTGCATATTTGAATATATTTTTTATCAATGATAAATGTTCTAAAGAATGCTATCGTAGCATCGATTAATTATCAGGTTTGTCTACAGTTTATCGGGCCTTTGATAGTTTGATTAAGGATAATTTCAGCATAAAAAAAGAATCAAAAAACAGGAACTTTGTTGTCGATAGCTTCTCAAAAAACATGTGTATTTTAGGTGAATAATGACTATTTCAAATAATGAAGAATAACCAAAAAAAATTAGCGAGCAAACATAGTTTTCTTAATGAAGCGGTATTCCACTTTAAATCAATATTATTGACAGCGCAGCGTGCTGTTCAAAACCAATTATCACCAGTAAAAAAATTTCATGATGAGCAAAAATTAATAGCACTGCCAGTGATTGCGCATTCAGAAAGTGAGCTTTGGAACCCGTTTGATAATCAAGATAATTGGATATTAACCGCTGGAAAAATTGAAAATTTGCGCATTGCAGTGAAACGGTTACATGGTCTTGAGATTGATGCAAACGCAGTGTTTAGTTTTTGGAAGCATGTAGGTAATCCTAATATTGGCAAGGGTTATGTCAAAGGACGAGAAATTCGTGAAGGCTGTGTGTTACCAACAACTGCAGGAGGACTTTGTCAGTTATCAAATGCACTTTACGATGCAGCATTGACAGCAAATTTTATTATTGTGGAACGACACAAGCACACTCAAATTATTAAAGGGTCACTAGCAGAAAAAGATCGTGATGCAACCGTTAAATGGAATTATGTGGATTTGCGTTTCAAAGCAACCGTTGATTTTAGAATTGAAATTGAGTTGACAGCCAATAAGCTCATTGTGATATACAGAGCTAAAAATGCACAGTGTGTGAATGCTACGCCACAACACATTCTGCATCGACAGCCCAGTCAATTAAATGATTGTTATTCTTGTGGAAATGTTGCTTGCTTTAACTATCCAAATCAGGTGGAAGTTTTACAGAAAGTTGCAAAAACTACATTTATTGTGGATGAGAAATGGCCTGAATTTGATGCTTATGTGCAATCAATCATTACGGACCAAGACACGATGGTCGTGCCGATTAAGAAAAGTAAATTAATAAAAACTAATCGGTATGCTTGGAGTGCTCCTAACAGAAAAAATCTGCAATCAACAACAAGATCAGGTGTTTTTCGTGCAATCATGATGCGACTTCTTGCCAAGAAAAAAAACAATATATTTGAAATGTTATTAAAATTGGATAAAAAAATTGCCTCGCAGGCAGCGAGGTTGATTCCAGTTGAGGCAAATCATTTGGTGATTTCACAAAACTTACTTCCATTTGTGTATGCAACAGGGGCACTTGGTGGCAGGACTTATGATGTGTTGATGACAAGATTACCTATTGAGAAAATTCATGACAGCCTTGATCTGGCTTTTTCAAAATATGTTGAGAGTGAAACATTACATGATTTCAGAGCGCCAAAATTACTGATTGATCTGGAAAACTCGGCGTTAACTAAAGCCAGAAAAATTATCACTCCGCATAGTAAGATCATGGAACTATTCCCTCATAAAGTTGAAAAATTAAATTGGAATCTACCAGATTCACCCTGTCATAAAGTGCTAGGAAAAAAAATATTATTTCCAGCATCAGCTGTTGGGCGAAAAGGTGCTTATGAAATCAAGCGATTGGCAAAAGATTTAAATATTAACGTTGTCGTTATGGGGGATTGTCTCGAAGGTGAAGATTTTTGGGGTGAAGTGTTTGTTGAAAAGTTTTTAGGTGATTGGAGTGAAATTGGATTGGTTATATATCCTGCATACATCGAGCATCAGCCTCGAGTTATGTTACAAGCACTTGCTCGTAACATTCCAGTGATTGCAACAGATGCTTGTGGAGTCGAAGTATCACCATTGATTACAATTGTTAATGTTGGTGATTATGTTGCATTGAAAAATGCAGTACTGCAAACACAACAATTAGACAAGGCTATTTAGCGGATGGTTTTAGTGAGGTCTTTTTGGTTTTTGTTGTGTTCGCATAAAAATATAGGATGCACAAAGCGCCTGCCATTAAAAACCATTGAACAGCATAGCCTATGTGTTTTTCAGGACCTGTAATAGCTTTTGAAGAAATGATTTGATAAGCACCGCGTTGATTTGAATTTAAATTAATGACATTGGGGAAAATTTTGATAGATAATTTTTGGCTAATTTCTACTATATCAATTTTTTGCACAACAACAGGTTTTCCAGGTGTAAAATGTATTTCTAGGTCTTTTAAAACAAGCGGCGATTTATCAGGTTGGTAAATTTCACCTTGTAGTGTTAATGATTCCTCTGGAGTTTCAATTGTTGGTAAATCAGTTCGCGTTTGCCCGAGAGCAACCCATCCGCGGTTTACTAATACGTATGAGGGTTGATTGACTGGTTTAAATAAATTGATAACTGAAAATCCTGCTCTGCCTCGATGAATTTGATTGTCTAATAAGAAAATGTATTTGGCTTGATAATGGCCGTGTAATAACACTGGTTGAAAAGCAAGGGAGTTGCTTGACGTGTCAATTTGAGTGATGTCAACAGCTGGTTGATTTTTGTGACTGGCAAGCTGTTTTTCTAAGTCACGTTTATATTCAGCACGCTGCAATTGCCAAAATCCCAGGAAAATGAGAATCGGTAATAGTGATAGTGTAAAAAGCGTGCTTTTCCAGTTAGGTTTAAAATGATAGGCCATGATTAATCCAATTAATGAATTCTTATCATGATATCATGATAAGGCTAGTTTGTTAGGGGGAAAACCAATTTGTTGGGGGCGTTATGTTATTAAAAGTTATCATTGTAATTGTATTGTTTGCAGTGATTGTTAGTCTAATGTCAGGGTTGTTTTTTTTAGTCAAAGATCAAGGAAAAACTAATCGAGTTGTAAACGCCTTGTTTGTTCGAGTCTTGTTAGCCGCTTTATTATTATGTTTGATTGTCTATGGATTCTGGAGTGGAATCTTAGGCTGATTTTTGCTGATGAGATTATTATGCAGTAGCTATGTTGATGTAGCTTATCACTTCATTTTTAATGTAAAAGATTTGTAAAACAACAAACCATTTGCCTGGTTTTATTGTCTATACTGTCTTCAAATTATATATAAAACACTGATTCAGAGGATTTTGCATGAAAAAAACAGTGGCACAATTATTTATTCTTGGAATGTGGTTGATAGTAGGAGTATTTGCGATGAATAGTTATGCGCAGCCAGAAACTGACCAGACTTTGTTCAAAAAAGCTGAGAAATTATACCAAGAAAAATCCTATGCATTAGCCTTAAATGCCTATCAGTCACTGGAAAAACGTGATGATTTATCATCGGATCAACGTCAATGGGTTGCCTTTCGTTTGCAAGATTGCACTTGGCGAAATAGTGTCGCATCGAAACAAGTTGATAGTGGTTTAATTGACAGTGCAGTTGAAGCACTGATCAAGTTGGCGGATGAAATCAATGTTCAAACGCACCAACAAGGTAATGAGGTTTGGGCAATGATTCATGAATCATTGGGTGATTCTTGGCAGTATCAAGGCCATTATTATTTTAATAATGCCTGGCCATATTATCAAAAAGCCTTGGATTGGTGGGCAAAATCAACCGATATTGAAAAAGCCAGAAAAAAATATTTAATAATTTTATCGAAGTTAGTTGATTTCTCAGGAGAAGATGCTGATTTATATCCAAGAAATATTAACATGCCAATATCTTATTTTGAGTCAGCGGCTAACCTTGCTAACACAAATGTTGATAAAGCTAAAACCAACTTATGGCTTGCTAAGCAATTGTCTTTATATGGAGATATTAAATTCCATCAACCAACTCAAAAAGCATTTGAACAGGCTTTTGTGTCTGGAAAAGAGACGCAATGGTTTGATGAGATTTTATTTAATTATGCCAACCGGGCAGCAGAGCGTGGTCAGTTAATCTATCACGATAATGGCTCTGTTTCTCAAGCACCTGATTATGAAAAAGCCGTTGAGTTATATCAACTTTTCTTAAAAACGTTCAAAAAAGGTGAGTCAAGGTTTTATGGCCCTGTAAAAACGGCATTGAGAGATATCACTAAAGAAAGTCTTAATGTTAGCGTTCCACATATTTATTTGCCTGAAACCAACCCAAAAATTTACCTGAATTGGCGAAATGTGTCTGAATTAGCCATTAAAATTTATCCGATTGATTTAGCGAAAACAGTCAATTGGAGAGGTGATGCCGATAAAAGCTGGATAGAAAAAATTAAGCCCAATAAAAAACCATTGATTAAGCACGTTCTTGCTGAAAAAACATCACGCTATTTTCCACAGCAAAAACAATTGTCTATCACAGATATCCAGGATAAAAAATTAGCTCCAGGTAGCTATTTAGTCGAAGTCAAAGCCGGTGGTGTGACTAGCCGTGACGTGTTGTTGATTTCAGATGCAGCAGTGATCACCAAGACGAGTGGAGATGAGTTGCTGGTTTCCTTCAATGAAACCAGCAATGGTAAACCCATTGCTAACGCAAAAGTGACGGTTGTTTTTTGGGATAGAATAAACTCTGCGATTCGTCACAACACAGTCACAGACAAAACTAATTCAGATGGATTGGTGAAGATTAGTCTGGATAAAGACAATAGAAATTATTTTGTCGTCACTCAAAAAGAAAATCAGGTGGCCTACGCTAATTCTTATGCGCCAAGTTTTTCAAGCAGCAATCTAAATTGGAAAATTTATCTACACACGGACAGACCTGGCTATCGACCCGGTGAGACAGTTAACTTTAAGGTGATTGCTAGACAAAAGCAAAATAATCGTTTGACTACACCTAAACATTCAACGCTGACGTATAAAATATATGATGGAAAAAATGCTATCGTGCAGGAAGGCACATTGCCATTAAACGAATTTGGTTCAGCTTGGGGAAAAGTGGAACTCAAGAAATCCATGAGTTTAGGATTGTTTCGAATCGAGTTTCGTGATGCATCTAATCGTCATGTTGGTGCAGCAAGTTTTGTGCGTTTGGAAGAATATAAACTCCCTGAATTTAAAGTGGCGATTAATGTCAGTGATGCTGAATCAGCTTTTCAGTTGGGCGACGAAATTCCTATCAATATTCAAGCCGCTTATTATTTTGGTGGCCCGGTGATTGGTGGTGAAGTTGAGGTGATTGTCTATCAACGACCTTATTATCACTATTGGCATGATGATGCACCCTATCATTGGTATCAAGAATCAAAACATTCCGGATACTACGGTGGTCTTGGTGATGAAGTGGCACGTTACCAACTGTCAACCGATGCCAAGGGGCAAGCTGATTTCAAATTGCCGACCAGTGTGGGTAATCAAAATCTTGAATATACCTTTGATGTTCGTGTGGTCGATAGTTCGCGTCGTGAAATTCGCAGTCAGCAATCAATTAAGGTGAGTAACCAACCGTATTTTGTGCAGTTAGAACCCAAGCATAACATTTATCAGCCAGGCGAGACGGTGGAGTTTGCGATTAAAACCGTTGATGTGAACAATCAACCAGTGAGTGATTCTGGAAAATTACGCATCACCAAAGAATTTTGGAAAACTGTTTGGTTGGATAAAAATGGTCAAAAGCAAACGGGCATGATGTTGCCAACGGATCAATCCATTCAAGCGAGACCTTCGGTTTATCAGGTTGAAGAAATAGTGATTGCTGATATTAAAACAGATAAAGATGGTCGTGCTGACTATCAATTTATTCCCAAAGAAACCGGTTTTTATAAACTCACCTGGGTGAGTCATGACAAACGAGGTGTGCCAATCAAAGCAGAAGTTGGCTATTTTGTGATGGACGATGCGACGCAAGCATTGGGCTATCAACACGGTGGCATGCAAATTATCATGGACAAAGAAAGTTATTCCGTCGGTGATACCGCTCAAATTATGTTGTCGGCTCCCACACCACAACGTCATGTGTTGTTTAGCGTGGCGGGTGACACATTGATGGATGTTAAGCCGATTTATATGGATGGAACAGTGAAATTGCTCACACTCAATATCACCGAGGAACACACGCCGAATAGTTTTCTTGAGCTGCTTTCTGTGAATGAGCATCGTTTGCAGCAAACCCAACATGAATTTTATGTGCCACCTGAAAAGCAGTTTTTGCAGGTGGAATTAACCGCTGATCAAGCAACCTATGAACCTGGTGAAATGGGTAAAATCACTGTGAAAACCCAAAATTATTTAGGTAACCCCATTGCGACAGAGGTGTCGCTTGCTTTGGTAGATGAATCTGTCTATGCGATTCAAGCCGATCTTTCTGGGGATATCCGTCAGTTTTTCTATGGAGAAAAACGGTATAACCCGATTCGAACGGCATCGACGTTCAATCAAAAATCTTACTTCTTTACGATGCCTGATGATGAGCAGCCAGAAGCTGATGATGCTTTCAAAAATAAGCTGGGAATGGCAAGGGATAGTAGACTTGAGAGTGGTATTTATGAGGATGCAGCGGAAATGTCGGCAGAAATAATGCCATCAATGTCGCCAGAACCGATGTTATCTGCGAAAAAATCCATGCCAGCCGAGAAAGAAAAGGACCGAGCGAGTGAATCAAGCGGTGAAAATAATATTATTGTTCGCAATGATTTTCGCTCCACTGCCTTTTGGCAGGCTGATGTGCAAACTGATACGAATGGTTTGGCCGTGATTGAGATGAAATATCCTGATTCGCTGACAACCTGGAAAGCGCATGCCAAAGCCATCACAAAGGCAAATGAATTAGGTGAAGGGCAAGCCAGCACCATCACCCAAAAACCGTTGATGGCGCGACTGCAAGCGCCCCGATTTTTTGTCACTGGAGATGAAGTAATTATTTCAGGTGTTATCAATAATTACACGGATCAACCCTTGTCGGTAAAAGCTGAGTTATTAACAACAGGTGTTGACTTGCTAGGGTATGTGGACGAACGTAATAAGTTGCATAATCCTGCAAATATCAAAGTAACAATTGAGCCTAATAGTGAAAAACGCATTGATTGGAAGGTGAAAATTAATAATCCGGGTGAGGCAAGTTTTACCTTGCAGGCCAGTGCAGGCAAAATTAACGATGCGATGGCAAAAACTTATCCTATTTTTGAACATGGCATTGAAAAACTTCAAGTTACTTCTGGAAAAATTCGTGGTGATGGTGATCAGGAGAATGTGGCAACCATTGAAGTAAATTTGCCTAAGCAACGAAAAGTTGCGTCAACTCAGATGGAGATTCAAGTCACACCGAGCATTGCGATTACCATGCTTGATGCGCTGCCATATTTGATTGATTACCCCTATGGTTGTGTTGAGCAAACCATGAGTCGATTCTTGCCCACGGTGATTGTAGCTGACACATTGACTAACTTGGGAATAAAGCAATCAGATATTCTCAACAAAGCATTTGGTGGCATTGAACCAGAGTTTGCTGATAAAACCCATGAAAAGGAAAAACAAGATATCGCGAAAATGCAACATATGTTGGACGATGGCATGCAGCGACTGATTTCAATGCAACATTCAGAAGGTGGTTGGGGCTGGTGGAAAGGTGGCCCAACGGATTTATATATGTCGGCTTATGTGGTGTGGGGGTTAGCGCTGGTCAATTCAGTTGATTCAGTTCGCTTACCTAAAACCATGGATGGTGTGTTACATAAAGGCCAGAATTTTTTGCGAACTCATTTGGTCAATGCTGAAAAAGATTATGCATTACAAGCTTGGATGCTGCATGCCTTGGCTGTTCAACATCGTGATGCTAAAAAGACAGCAGTGATGGATGTATATGAAGCAAAAGCCTTTGAAAATTTGTGGCAAAAGCGTGATAAGTTAAATACTTATGGCAGAGCCTTGTTAGCATTATCTGCACATTATTATGGCCTCAGTGACCAAGCAAATATTTTGGTGGGTAATTTGCAAAATGGCGTGAAACGCGATTCACGCCCTGATCAATCGATTGTTATTGCTAATCAGCAAGATAACGCACATGTCATGTTAACCGCCCATTGGGGTGAAGACAACATATATTGGCATTGGTCTGATGGAGCAGTTGAAACAACTTCATTTGCATTGATGGCGCTGGTTGCCATTGATCCAAAAAATGAATTGGTTGAACCAGTGATGAATTGGCTCACAAAAAATCGTCGAGGCAATCAATGGAGTAGCACCAAAGACACATCCATTGTGGTGTTAGCCTTTAATGACTATTTGGCTAAAACCAAAGAGTTGGCCAGTGATGTTGAGTTTGAAATATTAGTGAATGGTAAAAAGCTTGCAGAGAAAAAACTAAAAGCGGCTGAAATTTTTCAAGCACCGAGTCGTTTTACTGTTGATCCAACTTGGTTGAGTGACAGCAATCAAATTGAAATTCGTCAGAAAAACTCAACATCTGATTTGTATTTTAGTATTAAAGCCAATTATTTTAGTTTGGAAGAACCGATTGCGGCGGTTGGTAATGAAATTTTTCTTAATCGATATTATTTTCAACAAACGGCAATACCAACCTTGTTGAAAGGCCACGAGATTCGACATCAATGGACTCAAGATAAAATGACACTGCAAAGTGGTGATTCAGTGGAGTCTGTTGTGTTGATTGAAGGCAAAAATCATTATGAATATTTAATGATTGAAGACCATAAGCCAGCTGGCTTAGAAGCAGTGAGTTTGAAAAGTGGTCAGCCTCTGTTTGCCAAAGAACTCAAGCCATCAGGGGTTAAGAAAATTCAAGCAGGACACTTTGATCAGTTGATTCCCGAAGATTACACCGGTCGTACTCAATGGGTTTATCAAGAATTGCGCGATGAAAAAGTTGTCAGCTTTATTGATAAATTACCCGAAGGGTATTGGGAGTTGCGCTATTCATTACGCACAGAAATTCCTGGGTATTTTCATGCGCTGCCAGCGATTGGCCAAGCGATGTATGTGCCAGAAATCAAAGCGAATAGTGATGAGGTGAGATTAAATGTGAGTGACAAATAAAACGACTAGCTGCATGCTGTCACCAGCATGTTTGGCACCATGAAATAGTCCCAAAGTGAAAAGACTATGGCTATGATAAAAAATATTTTCTCAAATAAAAAACGATTAGAAAGTCAAGATATTGATCCAAGTATCTATCAAGATGAGACTGCATCCAAAATCAGTTGGGAACCGTTAAAAAGTGGTGGTGCAAGTTTTTGCACGCATACTTTGCAAGAAAGTTCAGTGGGAAGATATGAATATAAGCCAAGTGGTGCGACAAAACTATTTGCGCTGATATTTCTTATATTAGGATTATTAGCTATGATTGGTTTTGCTGTTTTGGGATTGACTGAGGAGAGAAGGTTTCTCTATTTTGGTGTGCCATTTGGTAGTATTTTCTTTATTATTGGTTTGGTTATCTATTTATTTCTTTCAGCGCCATGCGTATTTGATTTTAATGCTGGTGTATATTATCGAGGTAGAAAATCGGCAAAAAATGATCTGTCACCTGACAATAAAACAAAATGTTGGTTAAATAATATTTATGCTATTCAGTTGATACGTGAGCGTTGTGTCAGTCGAAGTAGCGATCGCAAGCGCATAGCCCATGACTATTACAGTTATGAATTGAACTTGGTGTTAAAAGATGGCACTCGACTGAATGTCATCGATCATGGCAAGTTAGAAGTAATTATTGCCGATGCGGAAAAGTTAGGACAGTTATTAAAAGTTCCTGTTTGGAATGCAGCGTAAGTTGTATCTTTTTGGTATGAAATTTTCTTCACATTCACGGTTTTTCAATAGCAAAGACCATTACAATAAAATTACAGTAATAAAAAATGGCCATTACTTTTACTTTAATAGATCGCCGATTTGATCCGACAGACATCCTTGAAAAATGGGTGCCTGTCAAATTACACCAGAAGAAATGCTAATAAATAGCACAAGAAATATTATTAGCTATTGGCTAATTAACCATGGAAAAACACCAGCCATCCGAAGCAAAAGTTTCGTTTTCAAAATCTCCCTGAAAATAAAAGCGTGAATATTCTGATGATTTTGCATCATAGAGGCGACCCTTTCTGTATCTGTCAACAGCGGTGCGATGGGATTTTAGAGTATAGTAGCCTTGCGGCACGGTTTTAGCGTAGTTAAGCAGGTATGCCTTCCAATAAGAAATACTCATCCTTACGTCACCTTTAATTGCTGCAACTAATAGGCAAACATCATCAGCATATTCTGTACGTGATATGCCGCCATACACATAACAATCATAGAGAAAATAATAGCCACGAGAATCTTTGTCAGTACATCCGCTAGCCGCACTTGGTTCTACAGGACTATTTTGTAAACTACCCATAGTATTCATTTCAGACGCAGCATTTCTTGCTTTCTGAGCTTCCACAACTTGCACTGCCTCATAAGCCACTAGAGGTAATTCTTTACCTGTTAAGTCTTGGTAGACAATGGCGAGTTGATCTTCGGCAGGCAGCCCTCTTGCCAATTACAGGTATTTCATAGCGATAACCCAACGGGAATGTTTGTACAACGGAAATGCCATCACCTGGATGCCGTAATACTTGGATTTCTCCTTGGCCATCTCGGGTAGCTGACTCGGCTAGCACTTCAACGATTGTCTGTTCTGGCTCATTCTCTACTGTAGAGCTTAAGCTACTATTTCGATCAGCAAAGCTATGTTGGCTTAACCCCAACGTTATCATAGTGCTTAGTAAGCAAAAAGTTAGTTTCTGTCCAAGAATCATCGCATGTCCCCTTCATTAGTTACTATCCTTTGCTTTCACCTGGTAGCAAGTTTTATACCGGAAAGCCGGAAGATTCTATCTGAAAATAGCTTAGCTTAGAGAACAACTTTTTAACCAAATGATTTGGAGGTACTGATTGGCGTTCTTGTGATTTAAGCACCTGGTTTTACATTATGAGATTTTTGTTGAAAAGATTTTGATTTATGTCAATAGATAAAAAATGCCCCTTATAGAACGAGGCATTTTAAATAAGTTTTTGTTAAAAGTTTGTGTCTAGATGACATAAACAAAAATGAATAAGCCAATCCAGACAACATCGACAAAATGCCAATACCATGCTACTGCTTCAAAACCAAAGTGATTGTCTGGCGTGAAGTGACCTTTCA
>JAUIKI010000283.1 GCA_030430875.1 Gammaproteobacteria bacterium
TATTCAGAAAACTTTCTGCACATGATGTTCAGTTCACCTTGCGAGGCGCCTAACGTCAATCCGGTTATAGCTAAAGCTATGGACAAAATTTTTATTTTGCACGCTGATCATGAACAAAACGCATCGACTTCAACCGTTCGACTAGCAGGATCATCAGGTGCCAACCCATTTGCTTGTATCGCATCAGGTATCGCTGCATTATGGGGACCTGCGCATGGTGGAGCCAATGAAGCCGTCATTACCATGCTGGAAGAAATTGGTGATGAATCCAAAATCACTGAATACTTAAATCGGGCCAAGGACAAAAGTGATCCATTCAGATTGATGGGATTTGGACATCGCGTTTATAAAAACTTTGATCCTCGCGCTAAAGTCATGCGCAACACATGTCGCGAAGTGCTAGAAGCAATGGGTTGCGAAGATGACCCTATGTTTAAACTGGCCTTAAAATTAGAAAAAATTGCTTTGGAAGACCCCTACTTCATCGAGAAAAAACTCTATCCTAATGTTGATTTTTACTCAGGCATCATTCTCAAAGCTATCGGCATTCCTACAAATATGTTCACCGTAATTTTTGCTGTTGCACGAACCATTGGCTGGATTGCACACTGGAATGAAATGATTAGTAATGACTATCGCATTGGTCGACCTCGCCAACTATATACTGGTGAAACAGACCGAGACTATTAATTTCATCCTCAGATTATGACCGAGAAACCACAGATTGGCTTCATTGGATTAGGTGTCATGGGGTTTCCCATAGCAGGCCATCTTGCCAAAGCTGGTTTTGACATTTGCGTTTATAACCGCAATCCTGAAAAGTCCAAAGATTGGCTCACGTCACACTCTGGCTCAAGTGCTGTCACTCCTAAAAATGCTGCACTTGATGCTGACGTTATTATTACATGCGTTGGTGATGATAGCGACTTAACAGACGTACTCATAGGGGAAAATGGAGCCATTCACTCGTTAAAATCTGGCAGCCTTGTCATTGATCATACAACTGTCTCAGCTGAAATTAGTCAGCACTTAGCTAACACATTTCATCAAAAAAATATCGGCTATGTTGATGCACCTGTTTCTGGCGGACAAAAAGGCGCTGAGCTAGGTCAGCTTTCCATCATGTGCGGCGGCCCAAGCGATAACTTCAATAGCGCCTTACCCATCATGGAAACTTATGGAAAAATTATCACTCATATTGGTGAGCAAGTAGGATCAGGGCAACTTGCAAAAATGGTTAATCAAATTTGCATTGCCGGTTTGGTCCAAGGGCTTGCTGAGGGACTACATTTTGCTGAAAAAATGCAACTTGATATTGAAAAGGTATTTAAAACATTGTCACAAGGAGCAGCTCAATCTTGGCAAATGGTTAATCGCTATAAAACCATGTATAATAGAGACTTTGATCATGGTTTTGCTGTTAAATGGATGCGTAAAGATTTATCCATTTGTTTGAATGAAGCTAAGAAACAATCCATTAGTTTGCCCGTAACGGCTCTTGTCGATCAATTTTATGCTGACATTGAATCATTCGGCGGAAAGCAATGGGACACATCGAGTTTAATTGAACGCTTACGAGCCTTTCAAAACTAAGCACCATGAAAGCACCCAACAGAATATACTGACACTTAAACTCTGCGCAGCAAAACACCCGTAAGATTTTATAACACGTATCTCATCAAGTTATTCAGGTTGCTCTAGCGAAACCACTTCTTCCGCCTGCAGCCCTTTTTCACCTGAAGTTACTGTAAACTCAACTTTTTGACCATCAACCAATGCTCGATAGCCGTCTGATTGAATGGAGCGGTAATGTACAAAAACATCCTCACCATCAGAACGCTCAATAAATCCATAACCTTTACGATTGTTAAACCATTTTACTGTTCCAGCTTCACGATCAGACATAGAATTCAACCTTTATTAAACTATAAAAATATATAACATAGCACTTCAAAAAAATTCAGATACAACCTAATTATACACACGCTTAAAAAATAATGAACCGTTTTTTAGCAGAAAAAATCACCCCATTAATGCCACAAACAACAAACCAATTGTTAAATAAATGACCGCTTCAATGCTTGCAACACCCACATTTCGCTGATGATCCACTTCTTCAACTATATTTACACCAACCAAAACCACTAGACGTGCTAAAAATGCTGAGAAAGATAATAAGGCTGTCAAAGCAAGCGCAGAGATAGACCAACTTAATAGCGATAACATAATCTCATCAG
>JAUIKI010000284.1 GCA_030430875.1 Gammaproteobacteria bacterium
CCTTCAAGCACCGTACCTACAATTTTTCCATTTTGTCCAAACAGGAAAGTTGCGCTTGCAAGCAAGCAAAAGGCGAGGAATGACTTTCTCATTGATTTGAAAATTTTTTTGCTGTTTAAATTCGAGAATTAACTCCATGAGTGACTGAGGTTGTGTGTTAATTTGATATTGATCAGCAATTTCTTGCAAAAAAGCTAGGTAGGCGCCATGTAAATGAAAAAGACAAGCTTCATGCTGTGCTTCTCGCAATGCATTGGCTATTTTGGGTTGATCTGATGTGATTTGCCCAAGAGTGAGTTTGGCAAAGTAAAGTTTTTGGTTGGTGCGACTAATAGAGTTATTCATCTGTTTTTCGTGTAATGGCTCGATAGCCAATGTCAGTTCGATAATAAGCATGTTCCCAGTGAATCTTAGCAACAGTCTGATAGGCCAGTGTTTGAGCTTCTTGTGCTGTGTTGCCTAGCGCTGTGCAACACAGTACTCTCCCACCATTGCTGAGTACATGTCCATTATGAGATTTTGTGCCGGCATGAAATACTTTTACTGCATCATTATTAGTGCAGTTTTCTAAGCCAAAAATGATGTCATTTTTCGGATAGCTATCAGGGTAGCCTTTGCTGGCAAGTACAACGCCCAATGCCACTTGATCGCTCCAGATAGCTTCTACTTGATCAAGACGTTCTTCTAGGGTTGCTAGACAAAGCTCAACTAAATCTGATTTTAGTCGAAATAGTAATGGCTGAGTTTCTGGATCACCAAGCCGACAATTAAACTCTAATACTTTTGGTGTCCCACGTTGATCAATCATCACTCCTACGTATAAAAATCCTTTGTACGATATTTTATCTTTGTTCAGGCCTGCAATTGTAGGAGTAATAATGGTGTTCATTATTTTTTCAAACAGCAAGTCAGTCACAACTGGTGCTGGAGAGTAAGCGCCCATACCACCAGTATTTGGCCCTTTGTCACCGTTGTCGCGTGCTTTGTGGTCTTGTGAGGTTGCCAATGGCAGTACATGCTTTCCATCAATTAACACAATAAAACTAGCTTCTTCACCACTGATAAACTCTTCAATTACAATTTGTTTGCTTGCTTGTCCAAATTGACCAGAAAACATTGATTTAATGACCTCAATGGCTTCACTTTCATTTGAGGTAATAACCACACCTTTTCCAGCAGCAAGACCATCAGCTTTTATTACAACGGGTGAATTAATGTGCGAAAGAAAATAATTTTTCACATAATCAATGGCAGTTTCTTGTTGATGTGCTGTAAATTGCGCATAAGCAGCTGTTGGAATAGCGTGCCGTGCTAAAAAATCTTTAGTGAAAGCCTTAGAGCCTTCTAGTTGGGCGGCCTTTGCATTGGGTCCAAAGCACAGAAGATCATGCTCAGTAAATATATCGACAATTCCAGCAACTAGCGGAACTTCAGGTCCGATGATAGTGAGATCAATCTGTTTATTGAGTGCAAAATTTAGTAGTTGATTAATGTCAGATGCATCAATTGCAATATTTTCAGTTTTAGGTTCGTCTTGAGTTCCAGCATTGCCTGGTGCAACATAGATTTTTTTGACTACAGTTGATTGTGCAACTTTCCAGGCTATGGCGTGTTCGCGACCACCACCGCCTACAATCAATATGTTCATATTTGCTCCTGCTTATTGATTAATGACGAAAATGTCGTACTCCAGTGAGTACCATCGTCATATCAGCTTGATTAACGGCATCAATAACTTCTTGGTCTCGCATTGATCCGCCAGGTTGGATGACGGCAGTTATTCCAACTTTCGCAGCAGTATCAATGCTGTCACGGAAAGGAAAAAAAGCGTCTGAAGCCATTGCTGCATTGTTTAATGAAAAGTTTGCTTGTTGGGCTTTTTGTGCAGCGATTGTTGCGCTGTCAACACGACTCATTTGTCCGGCGCCAATACCAATTGTACGATTATCTTTCGCGTAAATAATTGCATTGGATTTGACATATTTGACAACATGCCAAGCAAACAGTAGGTCTTGCATTTCTTGGGAGCTTGGTTGGCGTTGGCTGATAACAGTTAGATCGCTGGGTTTAACATGGGCATTATCTGCCGTTTGAACCAATAAGCCACCATTTACTTTTTTGTAATCAAGTCCAAGATTTTCAGGTAGCAAATTCCCTGTGAGCAACACGCGAGTATTAGGTTTTTGTTGTAGGA
>JAUIKI010000024.1 GCA_030430875.1 Gammaproteobacteria bacterium
GGTTTTTGCTATGGTAGCAGGGTTTTTATTAAACTATAGCCAGCATGTCAGAGATAAAATTGCTTACAATGAGAAAGTAAATGCTATGTTTTCAGCAGGCACTTATATTGCCCATGAGCTTCGCACACCACTTTCAACCATTAGAAACAACATGGATGGGATTAACAAATATTTACCTAAACTTATACGTAATAGTAAAATACTTATTGAAAGTGATATAGAAAACGCTGACTACATTGATGCTAATAAAATTACTCAATTGAAAAAAACAATTAATAGCAATAATAAACAAATTGAATATTCACATGCAATCATCAATGCAGTTTTAACAAATACAAACTTACACCTTTATAAAGATCAAAATCCATCAAAGCATTCAATAAAAAAATGTATTGATTTAGCTATCCAACGTTATCCGTTTAAACCTGGACAAAAAGAATTAAT
This sequence comes from Gammaproteobacteria bacterium, assembly GCA_030430875.1. Taxonomy (GTDB): domain Bacteria; phylum Pseudomonadota; class Gammaproteobacteria; order Pseudomonadales; family JAUIKI01; genus JAUIKI01. Next base: position 445 of record JAUIKI010000024.1, read on the forward strand.
TCATATTGACGGCCCTGATTTTCGGTTCAATGGATTTGATATATTAGTAAACCAAATTTTACAAAATTTGCTTAGAAATGCATTTTTTTACATAAAGAAATCTGGCAAGGGAGAAATATTTTTTACCACAGAAGAATGTGAATCTTATAATTGTCTATATTTCAAGGATACTGGAGAAGGGATTAAATCTGATCAAGTCAAGAGGGTTTTCAACAGATTCTATACAACTCGGTTTGAAGGAACGGGGATTGGACTATCTTTCTGCAAAGAGGCAATGATAAACATGGAAGGAAATATCACATGTTCATCTGTTTATGGACAATATACAGAATTTACCCTGTCATTCCCTAAAATAGGCTAAAATTACAATAGGTTAATAGTGAATTTATCAACAGGAACCTGCGGAAAAAACCATGTATTACGAAACCATTGCTAAAACAACCGTACATCCATTTTATTTCCCGACTCAGACTGTTTTTGTAGATGACGAACTAGATTTTATTAGCTCGATGATTCTAATCATGCCTGTGGAATTTTCTTATTATTGGTTTGATAATCCGATGCAGGCATTAGATTATTTCCAGGATTTTAAACATACAGGGACTTTTTCAAAATCATTAACACTCAAATTTCCAGAATGTTATGTGATGCCTTCATTTGATTTTTGTTTAGATGAATCTCTTGTTTTTAAGTATCTAAGCAGTCGATCTCGATTTGATGAAATTTCTAGTGCAGTTATTGACTTTGTAATGCCGGAGATGGATGGAATTGCACTGTCCAGTTACATTGATGATCGAATTAGAAAAATTATTCTAACAGGCGCTGCAGACAAAGATAAAACACTGACTGCTCTTAATCAAGGCACTATTAATAATTTTTTCACGAAAGAAGATAAATTATCTCTTCAATTAATTGCTAAAACAATTGAAGAAACACAACATAACTATTTCTCAAGCCTGACTAGTTCAATTATTGATTACCTTGGCCAAGATCATTTCATAAAAAATAAAGGTTTTAAGAAATATTTTTATGGCATGGTTTTTAACCGTCAAATTGTTGAATATTACTTAATCGGCCCTAATAAATTTTTATCTTTAAACTCTGCTGGCCAATGCTTTTTAACATTGATAGAAGATCATGATTCGCTATCTCAACATTATGAAATAGCAAAATCACGCAATGCACCACAAGATTTACTGGATCAGCTCAATGTAGGCGGTCTGATTCCTTACTTTCAAACTGATGATGGGTTTTATGACTCATCCATACAGGATTGGCGAGAATGCTTATATAAACAATTTCTTATTAATGCATCAGCTAATAAGTTTGTTTGTACGACATTCCCCATATCACAATATAAAGAGTACGATTTTGATAGCATATATTCTTTGGAGCAGTACAAACATGAATTTCCTGATGGCGATGGAGGTATAGCAAACAGACTGACATAAGACGTTATAAACACTGTATTATATCATCTAGCCAAATCTGGAAAAGGTGAGATATACATTACCATTGTTAAAGGCAATTCAGAAAATAAGCTTCATTTTAAAGATACTGGAGAAGGCATTAAACCGTATCAAGTGAAACAGATATTTGATCGATTTTTTACAACACGATTTGAAGGAGTGGGTATTGGTTTATCCTTTTGTAAAGACTCGATGCAGTCGATGGGGGGTGATATCATCTGTCGATCTGAATATGGAAGTTACACCGAATTTATCCTGTCTTTTCCAAAAATTGAAGTGATCGGGTCCTGAAATATAGGTGAGACCTTTAAAATAATACTCCACATTAACAAACATCTGGCCCATCATTGCCAGATGTTTGATTAGCTTGGGTGTTGAAGGTTAGTTCAGGGTGTGCACGCTGTTCTTGTCGAGTCACTTCTTCAAATATAGCCGCTGATTCTGTATCCATGGCGATATCATCAGCTTCACACTCAGTCATAAGCTGAGCTTGAAATGGTGTTAAATTTGATTTTGTATTCACGTCGCTGGTGGTATCCACTACTTGATCCACCGTGATACCAAATTTGGCCGTTTGATCATTCAGTTCTACATTACGTAGCAACACCGTATTGGCTGGATTATCTCCTTCACTGACACGACTGATCTGAAGATCTTGATCGATGGGTTTCAGTCGAAATTCAGCTATTTCACCCGCTTCATTCTGAACGGTTAAATGATAATTTTGGGTGTTTGGTTGATATTGAGCTCTACCTTGCAAACGAAAGCCATCAATATCAATTTGTCCATCGGTATCAATTACTCGGTCTTGACCAAAGGCCCCTGAGAATTGATAGGTGTCAATGCCTTCACCGCCAACTAAGACATCATGACCTGTTCCACCGATTAATCGATCATTATCCGCGCCGCCGTGTAATACGTCGTTACCATTTTCACCAATGAGCGTGTCATTACCATCATTTCCATACATCAGATCATTAGCATGTTGAGGGGCGCCTATGTTTGTTGTTGGGGTCAAAGTAGAGCCTGTTTCATTGGCTAGGTCACTGGATACCCAATCAATTTTTTGACCAAAGCCATCTTCAATTTGTAAGCGCTGTAGGCCTGGCGACATTTGCTCTGTGAGATTTTCTGCATAGTCATAGTAGGGATATTGATTTGGATTCACAATGCCACCGGTGACTATATCATTACCTTGGCGTGCTTGGTGGAGAAATCCAATGACTTCACGCACCTCGGTTATATCGACAGAATAGGGGTCATTGCGACCATTTGAATAGGTGCCAAACATATCAGCTTCTTGATTGTGTCGATTTTGTAGTCCAACAGCAATATTTTGATCAGTTGCATTGCCTCGAATATCATAACGAATCTCTGCCCATATTTTAGTGTGCTGCAAAGGATCGTCTGCGCTATTATTTACCAAATTTTTTGTGGTAGGAAAAGCCTGTCCGAAGTTGTAAATCATTGATGCCAAAATTGCTCGCTCTCGACATTCTGGTAATGTTTCACCAAGATAGCGATCAAGATTTGGTGTTGCTGGGTTAGCGTCAGCCAGATTTTCATAGGTGCTAATGATGTTATTGAAAAGTGAGGTTGCTTCATTTCGAGTTATTTCGACATCAGATAATGCTGAAACCATTTGAGTCTTTGTAACAGCTGTATCATGTAATGGGTGTCCAGGTAGGTTGACCTGTCTGTTGTTCTGAAAAGCATCCAGAATCTCTTCGTGATCTTCTGTCATTTGGTGATTAGGGTCTTGGATAAATTGATTGATAGTTATTCTCACTTCATTTGCTGGGCGGACAACGATGTCATAGCCGAAACCAATTGCAGCACTTTTGCCGTCATCATGGATACCACGATTCGTGTTGTTTTCATACAAAGCGCCATTTTCTATGGGTAAAATTAATGTATTACGATCATTTTCATATGAACCATGAGCCCAGTTTGTATTGATATTTGCTAGCGGCATTTTCTTTTCCTGATTTTTATATGAATTATTGAATCATTTTAAGTTGGTTGTTCTGAATGTAGTCACGTAGATTTATCGGTTTAATGGGATCATCCAATGAAATACTTTTACAGCTTGAATAGTTTGCAGTGTCGACAGAGACACATAGCAATGCTTCAAAGCGATTAATTAATATTGAGCTAAAACTAGTAGTGCCCCATCCTTCATAGCCACATGTTTCATGAAACAGTTGTTTATCAAGAATGACTTGATCATCCGCTTTTAGGGAAATTTCAGCGCTTGGATTGCCTCCGCATCGTTTCAAATGAGCTTGTTCATAAACAATTTCTAAGTCATATATTTTATCGCCAACCTGGCAACTTTGCTTGAAAGGCTCAGTACTTTTTTCATGAATACCGATCTTTTTTAGCTTGTCTAAATAATTGGGTGTTTTATTTGCCTGAACTTTTGGTGTGGTAATTGCCTCAATTTTAAAAATATCCAGTTCATTGATGCACTGCACTTGAAAAAATTTTCGACTTTGATCAGCGAGTGTGTTCGACATATAGACCCCACACATTAACAGAATGATAAATTTGCTGGTGATCCGTATTATCATGATTTCTTCTCCCTTTGAATGTATGTGGTTTCTATCAACTACTGCATGATAAAGATCCTTTTATTGACAGGTTGAAGAGGTGTTTACCCAGAAGTGTGCTCTAGGAAATGTATCTGAAATTAGGTCTTTTTAGTAGCAATTCATTTGTTATTTGGTTGATTTTCAAACCAATCGATGTAAAAACAGTAATTGTCCTACAAAGTTGTTAGCCAATGGCTTAGAGACATCAAAAGAATATAATGCAGCGCTGATAGTGGCTGATCGAGATCTAAAAAATCGGGCACACACAGGCTGTGTGCCCGATTTTTTAGTAAAGAAAATAGACTAAAAACTAGATCCGGGCTGTTGCAGAAAAGCGATTTCTTCAGGGGTTGATGGTCTGCCTAAAATATCATTTCGATGTGGGTATCGACCAAATCTATCGATAATTGCTTTGTGTTTAAGTTCAAATTCAAGATTATTGGGAAGTTTGCTGTATAAAATCACTGCTTCTTCATGCACTTGTCTGGATTCACTGTGCATAAATGGCATGTAGCAAAATGGCTGTTGAGTAGAGGTTAACATCATATCATCATGATTATCAATCATTTCTCGAGAAAGGCTTAGTGCCATTGAATCATAGGCAAAGGCATCAGGCTTATTTCGATAGATGTTTCTTGAAAATTGATCTAATACGATGATTTCTGCCAATCGGCCTAGAGGTGTTTTTCTCCATATATCCAGTTCACCATTGATGGCTTTATTGTGTGTTGTTAAAAACCGAGTGGTGATTAGTGCATCTGTCTGATCATTTTTCATCCACCAGTCTGTGGGTGTTAGCTCTTCGAACCAAAAGGTAATGACTGTTTCATGGCTAGTATTCATGATTGTTTTTCTGTTGGAGTTGATCAGTTAATTTGATAGCATCTTACACATTATACGTACAAGGAAGAATAGAGGCGAGACTATTGCAAAAAAATTACAACGATAAAAATGACTAAAAATTGCTATGTTTTCGTTGCAAAACTACTATGAACGACAATACGGCGTGAAAAAATGACTTAAAATGTTTATTTTATACCGATAAACTGCGCTTTTTTATCAAATTTTGCCTTGTCTTACCTTTGCTAATGATATTGTGCAACAACCCTTGTGTGCCGATGGAAATTTATTGTTAGAAAATAGCCATTAAAAATTGTGCTAATGTTAGAGGGTTAATTTTGGTATTTAATGATTGGTAGTCGATGTGGAGTTTCTGTGGCAGTGTGATAAAAAATTCACGGTAACCGATAGATAAGTTTCTTGCTTGGCGTTAAGATAGTTTATGCGCCGTCTCAATGTTGGTAGAAGCTTGAATTTCAACACATAAAAATAGTATGAAAATTGAAAAAATAAACATTAGTAAAGATAAATTTTGGTTTATTGGACCAAATGCAGAAAATTTAAGTCTGTTCAAGGAATTTATCATTGATGCTTTTGAAGACCATTGTTACTGGCGCAAAAATTTTCATAGCAAAGAGCTGCCATTAATTAAAGAATCAGAGAGAACGTCTGAAGATTTTCAGCAAGTAACGTCATTATTTCGTGATAATTTAAACGAGTTGACTAATCGACTAAAAACCAGTGTTCCACAATTTAGCTCACGCTATCTTGGCCACATGCTACCTGATCCGACATTCCCTGCGACTTTGGGCTCTTTTTTGGGAATGCTGATTAACAATAACAATACATCTGAAGAATCGTCGCCAACAACATTGACGCTTGAATTTGAAGCGTTAAAAATGATTTGTGGCATGTTTGATTTTGGACCACAAGCCTGGGGGCATCTTACATCAGGTGGAACAGGTGCAAATTTACATTGTTTATGGCGTGCTCGAGATCTTGCTTTCTATCCTTATGTGCTTGCTTTAGCCGCATTGAATGGCAATTCAGCGGTGAAAGAGGCATTAACTGATATCAATTTGCCAAAACGAGGTGGTATTTTGGCAATGATTGAAAATAACAGTTTGCGATTGTTGACAGTTGACGAGAGAATCGAATTATTAAGCCAAGTGCTTGATCAGGGAACAAAATATCCGTTTTTGCTGCCAGTTTTGCGTGAGTTTAGCGTATACCAGCTGGGATTTTCTGAGTTCTTTCAGTTAGCACGAACTGTACTAGCAGATCGGTTTCCTAAAAATTTCCGTTTAGTTGTCAACAAAGCTGCGCATTACTCAATTTTCAAAGCAACTAATTTACTGGGGTTTGGAAAGCAACATATTGCGCCAGTTGCGCTTGATGTGAATGGTGCAATGGATATGAGAGACCTTGAGAGCACCATTAATGATATTCATGATGCAAATGAGTCAGTGCTTGCTGTGGTGAATATTTTTGGTTCAACAGAATTAGGTAATATTGATAATATCAGTGAAATATTATCGTTGCGAGAGCGATTACGTAAATCAGATAAAGGTGATTTTTGGTTGCATAGTGATGCTGCTTGGGGAGGATATTTTGCAACATTAGCGCGTGATGGTATGCAGAAAAAAACCATTACCAGTCGAGGATTAGAAAACTATCTACATAATTTTTTGCATGAACTATTTCCTGATTCAAAGGAAGAGCTAAAAAATAACTGGGATGAAAATATTGCAGAATGGACCAAGCATTTTTTGGATGCAGCACTTGTGATCAATCAGTCAGATTCAATTACCATTGATCCACATAAATCGGGCTATATTCCTTATCCAGCAGGTGCATGCCTATTTAAAAATTATTTGGTTCGTGAAGTCATTACTTATAAGAGTAATTATGTTAATGCCAAAAAAGCAACACCAGAACAAGAGCAGGAAATTATTTGGGATTGTCCAATTTTGGCACAATATACGATTGATGGGTCCAGACCTAGTTCTGCTGCAGTTTCTGTTTGGTTGGCTCATAAAACAATCCCTCTGGACAATACTGGACATGGATTGCTTATTGCAAAAATGGTGTTGGCTTCGATGTATTTGCAAGAGGTGTTGTCGCGTGAAGTCATAAAAGATGCTCAAGGTGACACGGTTCAATATATCTTTAAAAATGACATCCCATTGACAGGAATTGTTTGTTATACCTTGAAAATTAATTATCAAGGTCGGATTATTTCGTTGAAAGAAGTGAACCAAATCATGGATGCTATTTATCATGATACAACGTTAGATAAAAATGCGAATATTTATGAAAAACGGTTTTTTCTCGCATTTACACGCCTTGCTAGCGAAAACTATGCCGATGAAGCAAACCTTTTCTTGCAAAAACATAGTATCCCCGGACAGCTTGTTAATTTTAATGATTCTGATCAAGAGTTTGATCCGTGGGAAGATGATGATCATCTGGCGTTGTTTCGAAACGTAACTATTAATCCGTTTTTCTTGATCCATAAGGTGCTTGGAAAAGATAATCAAGTGCTGCATTTGGCAAAAGACTATGCGCATTATTTAGCACAAAAGATTTTAACAGCATTGGATGCGGTGACGCATGACAAAGGCAGTATGTCTCATCATCATTATCAGCTTCCTTGCAAAGTTTTGATTCTGGAGAATGGCAAGGTGTTGGGTAAATTAATCAAAGAACATATCCAAAAGACCTATGGTATTAAAGAAGAGGATGTCTTCTTGTGTCGAGATGCTATCACTGCTTGGAATGTCGTGCTGAGACATCGCATTGAGACTGCAATTTTGGGTGTGGATTTAGGGGTTGAAAAAGAGAAAGAAGGTATTGATTTTTTGGGAAAATTATCACAAATTCCTTTTTTTCGAGGAGCGGTTATTTTTACATTCTATAAGCAATCAGAGATTGCAGATGAAGTTAAAGAAGTGCAAGAAAAAAGAGATGATTGGAATATTTACTATTTGCAGCATTTTGACCTTGAGGCGCAGAATATTAATTATACCTTTAGGCGTTTAGTGAGTTTGCTTTGGAAAGTATCTTACAATCAATCGCATCAAAAATTAACCCAAGATCAGATTTCAAAAAATATTATTGCACCAACAAATAAATTTTTTGAGTTATTGAAGAGAAAATTTGAGCAAAGTGTTAAATCAGCGAGTGATGATGATAAACATCCATTGACAGTTGTTGTGAATAATTTTGATGAAAAAGACTATAAATCAAATCATCTGTTTATGGATAAATTATTTATTTTTAAATCGTTATTCCGTGTTTATTTGCAGCAAGATGAAGTTGCTTTTGCAGCCGCGTATGCCGATTTTTCTGAACGATTTTATTTGACAAAGCCCGAGCAAGATTTCATTGAAAAAATGTTTGGATTTTGGAAAGAAGCAGGGTTGCCTTGGTATCTTTATGAAAAACGGGCAAGATAGCTTTAGAATAAAATAATCAGTAATTTTTCTTGCAACTAGGTTTTACTTATTAGCCTCAATTAAATTAACCAAAGTATTGTTACGATTTAGTAACTAGCTGTTGTGTATAGTTATGACAACATCATTTGTTCACCTCCGCGTACATTCCGAATTTTCATTGGTTGATAGTGTGATTAGTATTGATCGTTTGATAAATAAATCACTTGAATCATCAATGCCAGCTGTCGCATTAACAGATCAAAGTAATATTTGTGCTGCAGTGAAGTTTTTCCAACGAGCGACTAATGCAGGCATTAAACCAATTATTGGCAGTGATGTGTGGATTGACAATCAACAAGATCCAACATCCCCCACACAACTAACTTTGATAGCAATCAATGATGAAGGCTTCCATCACTTGATGATGCTGTTATCAAGAGGTTATACAGAAGGTCGGCATTTAGATAAAGCAATTTTGAAGCGTGAATGGGTATTCAGCGCATCAGATGGATTAATCGCTCTTTCCGGTGCTATGTATGGCGCTATTGGCCTGCATTTATTGGCGGGAAAAACTTCAATGGCTGAAAAAGAATTAGTGGATTGGATGAGCTGCTTTGATAATCGATTTTATCTTGAGTTGCAGCGTGTTGGAAAGCCTCATGAAGAAAATTATATTCATCAAGCGCTCGCTCTTGCTCAAGTAAAGCATTGCCCAGTTGTTGCCACAAATCCTGTTTGTTTCCTAGAGCGTGATGATTTTGAAGCGCATGAAACTCGAGTTTGTATTGGGAAAAGTAGAATACTTGCTGATTCGCGTCGACCAAGAGATTACACAGAGCAACAATATTTTCTTACTCAGGAAGAAATGCAGGAACGTTTTAGTGATTTGCCTGAGGCATTGGAAAACTCAGTTGAAATTGCAAAGCGCTGTAATGTTAAATTAGTCACTGGGAAAGTGTTTTTACCCAACTATCCAGTTCCAAATAATTTAACTCTAGACGATTATTTAATTCAGCAGGCTGAAGACGGCTTGAAAAAACGTATTGAATCTAATAAGAATATCATCAAAGAACAGTATGCGGATTATCAAAATCGTTTGTCGCAAGAGTTAGGTATTATCATTCGCATGGGGTTTGCTGGTTATTTTTTAATTGTAATGGATTTTATTCGTTGGGCAAAAGAGAATGCGATTCCAGTTGGTCCTGGAAGAGGGTCAGGTGCCGGATCGCTGGTTGCCTATGTTTTGTTTATTACTGACTTGGATCCAATTGAATATGATTTGCTGTTTGAGCGATTTTTGAATCCTGAAAGAGTGTCAATGCCAGATTTTGATATCGATTTTTGTATGGAAGGTCGAGATAAGGTGATTGATTATGTCACGCAAAAATATGGTGCAGATGCTGTTTCGCAAATTATTACGTTTGGAACAATGGCAGCAAAAGCTGTTGTGCGAGATGTGACGCGTGTTCAAGGAAAGCCGTATGGGTTGGGAGATAAAATTGCGAAGCTCATTCCCTTTGAGATTGGCATGACACTGGAGAAAGCATTAAAACAAGAGCCGCTACTGAAGCAATTTTATGATGATAGCGAAGAAGTTCGTGAAATCATTGACATGTCTTTTAAGTTGGAAGGTTTGACACGCAATGTGGGTCGACATGCTGGTGGTGTAGTTATTGCTCCTTCAAAATTAACTGACTTTACAGCGCTTTATTGTGAAGAAAGTGGTTTGGGTGTGGTGACGCAGTTCGATAAAGATGATGTTGAAAAAATTGGGTTGGTTAAATTTGATTTTCTTGGGCTAAGAACCCTTACAATTATTGACTGGGCTTTGAAGTTGATTCGAGAAAAAGAGTTGGCGAAGGAAGATTTCCCGGAAGATTTTACTCAACTTTCTTTGGATGATAAATCCACTTATGACATGTTGTGTGAGGGGAAAACTACTGCTGTTTTTCAGCTAGAATCGCGAGGCATGAAAGACCTAATTAAGCGATTAGAGCCTACTCGCTTTGAAGAAATTATCGCGTTAGTTGCTTTGTTTCGTCCTGGTCCTTTGCAGTCAGGTATGGTTGATGATTTTATTAATCGAAAACATGGACTTGCAAAAATTGAATATCCTCACCCTGATTTAGAAATCGTTTTGAAAAACACTTATGGTGTTATTCTTTATCAGGAGCAAGTAATGCAGATTGCCCAGATCCTAGGAGGTTATAGTTTGGGGGAGGCTGATATTTTGCGACGTGCTATGGGTAAGAAAAAGCCCGAAGAAATGGCTAAGCAGCGCACTATTTTCCTAGATGGTTGTAAGAAAAATAAGGTCAATCAAGATCAGGCAAGTCAAATTTTTGATTTAATGGAAAAATTTGCTGGCTATGGTTTTAATAAATCACATTCAGCTGCTTATGCACTATTATCTTACCAAACTGCCTGGCTGAAAAAGCATTATCCAGAAGCTTTTATGGCTGCGGTATTATCAGCTGATATGCATAATACCGATAAAATCGTGCAATTGATTGATGCTTATCGAGAAGAATTAAATTTAACGGTGCACCCGCCAAGTATTAATACAAGCGAGTATAAATTCACACTGAATGAAGCAGGTGAAGTTGTGTATGGATTAGGTGCGATCAAAGGTGTTGGTCAAGGTCCTGTTGATGACTTGGTTTGTGTGCGCAAACAAGAAGGTGAATTTTCTAGTTTATTTGATGTTTGTCGTCGCAGTGGATTGAAAAAATTAAGTAAGCGTATATTAGAGGCATTAATTAAATCAGGTACCATGGATGAATTTTGTATCGAGCGAG
>JAUIKI010000025.1 GCA_030430875.1 Gammaproteobacteria bacterium
AACAGGGGCTTTTCCAAACGCTAAAAAAGTATACATTGAAGGGAGTAAGCCTGACATTCAAGTGCCGATGCGAGAGATCAGCCTGTCTCCCACAGGTGATGAAGAAAATCCACCTATTCAAATTTATGACACATCAGGTCCGTTTACTGATCCAAGTCAAACAGTTGATATTCAACAGGGAGTATCAGCCATTCGTACACCATGGATCGACAGACGCAATGATTGTGAGCAATTAAATGAACATTCAGCAATTTACACGCAAACTAAGCAAAAAAGCTTAGATACGCTGATCCATCGCTTTCCAAAATTGATATTACCGAAGCGTGCTAAATCTGGCAAAAATGTCACGCAAATGCATTATGCCAAGCAAGGCATCATTACCGAAGAAATGGAATATGTTGCGATTCGAGAAAACATGCAAATTCAACAAGCATTGGACTCCAATGATATTCAACAACACCCTGGTCAAGATTTTGGCGCAAATATTCCAAAAATTATCACACCAGAATTTGTGCGTGATGAAATTGCCAAAGGCCGTGCGATTATTCCAGCCAACATTAATCACCCGGAAATTGAGCCGATGATTATCGGTCGAAATTTTTTAGTCAAAGTGAATGCAAACATTGGTAATTCAGCACTGAGTTCTTCGATTTCTGAAGAAGTGGATAAGTTGGTTTGGGCGATTCGTTGGGGTGGTGATACCGTTATGGATTTATCAACGGGCAAAAATATTCATGAAACTCGCGAATGGATTATTCGTAATTCTCCGGTTCCAATTGGCACGGTTCCTATTTATCAAGCACTAGAAAAAGTTGATGGTGTGGCTGAAGATCTAACGTGGGAAGTGTTTCGTGATACATTGATAGAACAAGCTGAGCAGGGCGTGGATTATTTCACGATTCATGCAGGTGTATTACTGCGTTATGTGCCAATGACAGCAAAACGTTTGACGGGTATTGTCTCGCGTGGTGGATCCATCATGGCTAAGTGGTGTTTGTCGCATCACAAAGAAAGCTTTTTGTACACGAACTTTGCAGAAATTTGTGAAATCATGAAAGCCTATGATGTGTCATTTTCGTTAGGTGATGGTCTGCGACCTGGCTGTATTGCTGATGCCAACGATGAAGCACAATTTTCTGAACTAGAAACCTTAGGAGAACTAACAAAAATTGCTTGGCAACATGATGTGCAGACGATGATTGAAGGCCCTGGTCATGTGCCGATGCATTTGATTAAAGAAAACATGGATAAGCAGCTGGAAGTTTGTCACGAAGCTCCGTTTTACACGCTAGGACCTTTGACTACTGACATTGCACCTGGCTATGATCACATTACCTCTGGGATTGGTGCGGCAATGATTGGTTGGTTTGGAACAGCAATGCTGTGTTATGTCACTCCCAAAGAGCATTTAGGTTTACCAAATCTTGATGATGTTAAAACAGGGATTATCACCTATAAAATTGCTGCGCATGCTGCGGATCTTGCCAAAGGTCATCCGGGTGCACAGTTGCGAGATAACGCTTTATCAAAAGCACGATTTGATTTTCGTTGGGAAGATCAATTTAATTTAGGACTAGATCCTGATACAGCAAAAGCATTTCATGATGAAACACTGCCAAAAGATTCTGCCAAAGTCGCACACTTTTGTTCAATGTGCGGACCAAAATTTTGTTCAATGAAAATCACTCAAGATGTGCGTGATTATGCTGCAAAAAAAGGCATTACAGAAATTGAAGCAGCAACGGTTGGTATGTCAGAAAAATCCGATGAATTTAAAAAGAAGGGTAGTCGGTTGTATCAAACAACTTGATGGTTTTTTTGAAATTAAAGGAGTATTAACAACATGGAATTTAAACGAACATCAGACGATCGATTTCAATCATTGCCCGATTATTCTTTTCAACCAAGCTACGCAGAAGTCACTGCGCAAGATGCGACTAAACTGCGTATGCATTTTGTTGACACAGGCAATCCTGTTGGTCAACCCGTTTTGTTGTTGCATGGTGAGCCAACATGGTCTTATCTCTATCGATATATGATTCCAGTTTTTGCACAGAAGAATTTCAGAGTGTTAGCACCAGACTTAATTGGTTTTGGTCGCTCAGATAAACCAACAAATCCTGAGGATTATACTTATCAAAGTCATCTCGATTGGTTGATGCAATGGTTTGATCAGCAAAATTTACACAACGTCGTGCTTTTTTGCCAAGACTGGGGTGGTTTGCTGGGCTTGCGTTTGTTGGCGGAAAGAATGGATCGTTTTTCGCATGTAATTGTGGCTAATTCAGTTTTGCCAACCGGTGATACCAAACCCAGTCCTGCTTTTTTGCAATGGCAAGAGTTTTCACAAACTGTTCCTGAGATGCCTGTGGGGAAAATTGTGGCAGGTGGCTGTGTTCGGCCAGTTGATGCGGCCATTCAAACAGCGTATGACGCACCATTTCCAGATGAAAGCTACAAGGTGGGTGCTAGGCGCTTTCCTTTGTTGGTGCCGACTCATCCTGATGATCCTGCTGCTGAACCCAATCGCCAGGCCTGGAGAAAATTGATCACATTTGATCGACCCTTTTTGACGTTGTTTAGTGATGGTGATCCCATCATGCAAGGCCTTGAAAAAATCTTTCAGAAAAAGATTCCGGGTGCTGCTAATCAGCCGCATCAAATTATTCAAAAAGCAGGACATTTTTTGCAAGAAGATGCTGGAAAAGAAATTGCCGAAATAGTTTGTCAGTGGGTAGTTTAAAGCAGTATATAGATGAGACCATTGCAGTAAAATGAGTTATGTGTCACATTAAACGGGGTTAATCCGCCTAAAAACGGAAAATAAACGATAAATTAGAGAATGATCACTCTGATTAACAAGACATACGTCAAAAATCAAGACAATGGTAGGTATCACACTCAAATACCACTTTAATACAATGGTCTCATCCTCGATATTATTGAGTTGTTCTAAGCTCATGATCGTTTTCATCTGGTGATCATGAGCGACTATAAGATTTAGTACAGGCTCATTTTATGCTGGAAACACTTTTCTATCCTTCAGGTTCATTTCATATTGGAGAAGATTAAAACTTGTGTTCCTTGATTATTTAATATACTTTTTAGGTCTGTTAGAAATACAATCGGAGATGATTTATGTCAGTTTATAGGAATTTACTTATATTCAGCGTGTGTATTTGTGGTCTTATTGCATCAAGTGCGTTTGCGTTTCAAACCCGCGAATGGGGGACTTATTACGGTGGGAAGGGTTTTGATCAGGTGTACAAAGTTACGACAGACCCGGCTGGTAATTTTTATGTGGTTGGTTCAACAAAATCTACATCAAAGATTATTCCTCCCAGTAAAATTGATCTAGCACATGACTCTGTTTTGGAAGCAGAAATGGAAGCGTATGTGGCTAAATTTAATAGTGCAGGTGTTTTGCAATGGGCCACATACTATGGAGATAGTTATAGTAGAGCGGCTGATATTGGCGTCGATTTATATGGGAGTGTGTATGTTTTAGGGGCAGTACAGTGTCCATCTACAGCTTTGGCAACTGAATATGCTGAAGATAAAACTTGTAATGGACCTTCAGATTTGTTTTTAGTTAAATTTAATCAAGATGGCGTTCGTGATTGGAGTCGATATATTGGTGGTGATGATCGAGAGGGTTTTATTCTAAACGCTGGTGTAGAATCGCTTGCGATTGTGGGATATGCTGCCCACCCTGGTTATATCTATGTGCATGGTAGTACTCGTTCTAAAACAGGTCTCATACCACAAAAGATACCCAGCCCGGACGACACATACGGCGGTAAGGATGATACGTTTATTGCTAAATTTGGGCCAACCGGCGACATGATGTGGGCAAGGTATTTCGGTGGAAATGACCACGATATGGCGGGTGGTATTGCCTGTAGAAAAAATCCTCTGCCAGGAGGAAATGATGTTTGTTATATTACAGGACGGACCAATTCAATAAATGATATAGCAACAAATGGCGCTTGGGACACTATAAAAAATAGTGATAATTCTTATGGTTATGATGCTTATTTAGCAAGATTAGATGCTAATAATGGAGAAGTAAATTGGGCAACTTATTACGGTGGAGATGAGTCGGATTCTGGGGTGGATGTCACCATTGATAATGATTCAAATGTATATATTGCTGGTGATACTGCTTCAACAGATTCAATGACGCACAATGCATCACAGCCTAATTATGGTGGCAACAATGATATGTTTTTGGCAAAATTTAACCCAAATGGCGTGAGGCTATGGGGCACTTATTTGGGATCGTCAGGTGATGAATTTCTTTTTGATTTAACCACAGATAACACTGGTAATGTGTATATATCCGGTACGGCTTATTATGATGGAAATAATAAAACAGTCTTAGCGACCCCGGGCGTGTATGATGGCACACTAAATGGTGGTTCTGATGCGGTTTTGGCAAAGTATAATACAGTTGGCACTCGATTACGCACAACGTATTATGGTGGTAGTGAGGGAGAGTATGGGCCTACTACGGCTGTTGATTCACAAAACGGTATTTACTTATGTGGGAACACGGTATCAACCAGTTCAATATCAATGTTTGGTGCACACCAAACATTGCATGGTGATGGTGGCGGCGAATACGATGGATTCTGTGTGAAATTTCTTCAGTGAGTTTCTGCTCATAGACAAGCGTGAAAAATTAACACAACAGCTTGAATTTAAAACTTTTCTAAAACTTGGTCGCAATAGCGGCCGAGTTTTTATCAATCGATTCAATACAAAACCATTCTAAACCTTTGTTATCAGACTGCTAACCATTCTCTTTATTGTCTGCAAGATAGGCATTTTGATGATGTGAAGGTCTTTTCCAAAAAAATCACCTATTTTCTCCGTTTATCCGTATAATTTCGCCCCTTTCTCTATAATCGAGATCATTGCGTTAAAGCGACAAGCGTAAAAATGGTTAAAAACCCGCATATTTTCGTTGTAAAACTGGCCAATAACTGGTTATTATCTGCGCTTTACGCCTCAATCTGCAGCTTTTTCCGACATTTTTCCCGTCATTGCCTTTTAATGCAATGGTCTCATCTTTTCTAGAAAACTCTCAAAGATTTTTTCTGTTCTTAGCCACAACTAATGTCAGTGGGGAAATTCCCTTTAATACGGGAATAATTTCAATGACTTCCAGCCCTTGACTGTTTAGTTCTTCAATAAATATTTTCTTAGGAATAGGAATGCGATCTTTGAGGGATTTACTGAATATAGTTCGTTTTAATTGTTTATAGTACGCGCTTAACGTCGAAGCATCAAAGAATGAAATAATCATGGTGTCATTGCATATTCTATCTAGCTCCTTAATGGCTTTTTTTCTGACGTCTGAATCAATTAAATGATGAAATAGTCGATGGCAGATGACTGAATCAAAGGCATTATCAGAAAATTCAGTGTTTAAAACATCAGCTTGGCAGAACGTCACAGCTGGAGTTTTTTCTGGGGAAGTTGATGGGTTGTTTGCAAGATTTTGTTCAGCTAATTGTAACATAGCCAAACTCCGGTCTGATGCAGTCACATGAAATCCTGCTTTCAGTAATAGCTGAGTTAATCGTCCTGAGCCACTTGGAATATCAAGTACGTTTGAACCAAAAGGGATATGTTTTAATGAGCGTATAATTGCTTTTTTTTCTCGTTGGTCACGAAAATTGCGTTCACGAAACTTAGCGGGGTATTTTAAGGTAACATTTGGGAGCGAGAATCTCACACAGTTTACTTCAGTTTGGTTAACTAGCGCAGTTTCTCCGCCTGAAGATTGTTTTGAATTGGGTTTGGTTGCATATTGATTTAGTTTGACTTTCCACGGCGCAGTAGAATGATTCATTGGATTATCCATAGAGTTTTAATTGAAGCATTTAGGGTAATAGATGCTTGATAGTGAAAACATCAAGGAAACATCAAGGAAATATCAAAAGGTTTTTAAAGGCTGGGGTTTACAAGGCTTGGTTAATGGCGTTTTATGGAAACGTTGATAGTTCTGTTGGTCTATGGCAATGCTTTTTTTTAGTCTGGTTGATATTGTCAGTGACTGAGTGGATGATTGCAGGTGGCCATTTTTCAGGTTGTTTCTGGTTTTTTATGATTGCTTAGTGCAAAGATCTCAAATTATATTTTTAATTATCTGTGTCAGTTCCTAAATTTTAATTTACTCTTTGTTTTTGTATGGGTATTGTGTAAAATTAGGCCTTTCATTGATATAACGAGACCATTGCATTAAAGCGACAAGCGTAAAAATGGTTAAAAACCCGCATATTTTCGTTGTAAAACTGGCCAATAACTGGTTATTATCTGCGTTTTACGCCTCAATCTGCAGCTTTTTCCGACATTTTTCCCATCATTGCCTTTTAATGCAATGGTCTCATAACAAGAAAAATACAAAAGATGACACTGAATATTCAAAGTAGTTTACAGCCAGATGCCCCCCCCCTTATCTCCAAAAAAGCAATTAGCTAAGCGCAAGGTTTTGCCGCTGTCTAATGTTTTGACATTATCAAAATGATAATGTTGTTCACAAATTTTTAGAATCCTATGACATCAGTCTAGAAGAAGCCCAGGATTTATTTGAAGAAACCAAAAAATGGTTGTGGTTGTGTGCGGTTACAACGGGTGACCAAAATGCTGTTGCAATTAATGCTGAATTAACTTTCCTTGATGAAATGTGGCATACATTTATTCTGTTTACTCGAGACTACGCACAGTTTTGTCATCGTTATTTGGGTGGTTATATTCATCATGCACCCACGACTTATTCTGAAAAAAAACAAACTGGTCATCAATTTCAGAAAAATTTCGATGACTTTCTTAATCAGCGAAAATCAGAGTTGAAAGATCAATATTCGATTATTTATGACTATTTAGGTGAGGAGACATTGATCAAATGGTATGAGACATATGGTGAAAAGTATACGAAAGAATATATAAAATCGGTACGAAAATAATGAGTTTTGTTGTTTGATTTTTTAATAAAAAGGAGAAAAATAGTGAGCGATAGCAAACAAAAATTGATTGAATCAATGGTTGAGAAACGAGCGAATCAATTGGTGGAATTAAAAAAATTAAAAGCTGGTGCTGGTATTTGTGGTGATTGTGGAACTTGGTGTAGCGGCTGCAAGTCCTGCAAAGTAGGGGATACTTGTTCTAAAGAGCTCATATGTGAATGTATCATGTCAATTTGCAGTGCAGAACCGGAAGAAGAGCCTGAATATCCTGTTTAATTTGAGTTATTAACTTTTATTCAAAACTGTAAATATTTGAACGCTCTCTGGTCATCTCTGATTGGAGAGTGAGTATTTTTTTTCCAACCTAGACTCACTCTGCTAGTTTTTTTATTTAACCGATTAAACAATGCCCAAAAAACCTAAGTTTGCTTTTTTCAAGCAGCGCGATCGCAAAGATTGTGGACCTGCTTGTTTGCAAATGATTGCGACATATCATGGCATTGAGGTGAATATTCGTGATCTTCGTCAATCAGCAGGTATGTCTCGGTCTGGAACCTCGATGCCGCAATTGGTCGAAGCAGCTGATGCAATTGGATTGTCTGCATCGATTGAGCAAATGGCTTTTTCAGATTTAACGCATCAAAACACACCGTTTTTGATTCCCTGGAAACATAATCACTTTGTCCTCGTCACTCGCATTAAGCGCAATCACATAGAAATTGCTGATCCGGCTATCGGTGTGGTGCAATTCAGTCATGAAGATTTTCTGACACACTGGTTGACGATTTCTGCAGATCAAACACAGGGTTTTGCTGTGTTTTTCACGTTAAATAAAAATAGCCTGGATAAAAAAACTAGCCGACCCGTTGTTGAAAACACTTCAATTACTGCTTTGTTCCGCTATTTTTTAGCGCCACACCAACGATCCTTATTGTTAATTCTGTTCGGCATTGGTCTTGCCAGTATTTTGCAGTTTGCTTTCCCTTTTTTGACTCAAGCAATTGTCGATCGCGGCATTGGACAACAAGATCTAGGGTTTATTTATTTAATGCTGCTGGCGCAAATTATGTTAGTTGTCAGCCAAACTGTCATTCAATTCATTCGAAGTTGGCTGTTTTTGAAAATCAGCACGTCGATTAACTTTTCATTGCTGTCGCGTTTTTTTGCAAAATTGCTCAATTTGCCGATATATTTTTTTCAGACCAAGACCATAGGCGATTTATTACAGCGCGTCACAGATCATCATCGCATTGATTCGTTCATCACCGGCGCGGTTTTTTCAATTATTTATTCGATCTTAACGCTGTTAGTTTTTGGCGTTGTTTTGCTGATTTATAGCAAAGTGATTTTTCTCACATTTGTTATCGGAAGCATTGTTTTGCTGATTTGGATTTATTTTTTCATGGCAAAGCGACGTGTGCTGGATAATCAACGTTTTGCCGTGTCTGCGAAGAATAGAACACAATTAATTGAAACGGTGGAAGGCATTGCTGATGTCAAACTGAATGCTTATGCACATAGCTCACGTCTTGCGTGGGAAAACAATCAAGTAGAATGGTTTAAGGTGCGCAGCAACATGTTAGTGCTCAATCAAACACAACGTGCGGGTGGTGTCCTGATTAATGAATTAAAAAACATTGTGATTTCTTTTTTGGCAGCAAAGTCGGTAATTGATGGCGACATGACATTAGGGATGATGTTGGCAACGCAGTATATAATCAGTCAACTGAATTCGCCAGTTCGACAAATTATTGACTTCATTCAACGAGGGCAAGATGCCAAAATCAGCATGGAGCGCATCAGTGAGATTCACGAAGTTGATGATGAAGCACAGCAAAGTGATTTCCAGAAAACAAAGCGATACATATCACTGATTTATCTTTTCGATATCCTGGAAAACATCGTGATATTTTGAAACAAATAGATTGTGTGATTCCTGAGAATAAATTAACAGCGATTGTTGGGCCTAGTGGTAGTGGAAAAACCACATTGATTAATCTGCTTTTGAGGTTCTATCACACAGCTGACCATGCAATCTCAGTCGGTGATGTGGCATTGAATGCGCTAGATCATGCTGTTTGGCGCTCTCATTGTGGGGTGGTTTTGCAAGAGAGTTATCTGTTTTCAAACACGCTATTACAAAATATTGTTTTAGCAAATTCTTTTGATCAGGAAAAACTGGATTATGCCCTTGAGATGTCAAATATTGATTTTCTGCATGACCTGCCTTTGGGGTTAAATACGCCGATTGGTCGAGATGGTGTGCCATTGAGCAAGGGTCAAAAACAGCGAATTTTAATTGCGCGAGCTGTTTATAAAAATCCATCCTATGTATTTTTTGATGAGGCAACGAGCGCGCTAGATGCTAACAATGAAGATACCATTTTACAAAAATTGCAGCCTTTTTGGCAGGACAAAACCGTGATTATGATCACGCACAGTTTATTAAGCGTTAAGCAAGCCGATCAAATCATTGTCATGAATCAAGGTGAAGTTCTTGATGCAGGTCGGCACGATGAATTGATTGTTCGTAACAAGCTGTATCGAAAATTATTAGAAAATCAAATGGCGATTGCTCCATGTTAAAACCCGTTGAAATAGTTAGTCCCGACGCAAAACAGATGTTAGATTCGCCTTTGAAATGGTGGGTGCGTTGGGGAACATTGATCATTGCATTATTCATACTGACGACATTTTCGTTAAGTTTTTTAATCACTACACCGGTCATTCTCAAAGGTGATGCTAGATTTTTGAGTGAATGTTCATATGATAGGTCGACACATGCTTGTTATGAGTGGGTGTTTGCAGCGTCAATGACAGATCAAGCTAAATTCAAACCGAATCAGTTCGTTCAATTGCATTTTTCTAATCGGAAAATGATTGAGGGTGAAATTGTGGTGATCACAAAACAACAGCAGCATGTTGATTTCAATGTGAAAATTATCTTTCAGGAGCAACTCCCTGAATTGAACGGATTGCAGGGAGTGACTTATCAATTGATTGTCGGGCAGCAGAGCATTGCAAGCCAGTTTTTCCAGAAAAAATGAGGTGAAAAATAATTTTTGATGGAATGGTTGACGCTAATATATTGACAAATCTGTCCATTTCTTGAATGATAGCGGTTGTTTCAGTGAGTATTCTTTGTGAAAAACGCATAAATATTAACTGTTTAAATAGCTAACTATTGGTTCATGCAAAATAATAATTATGTATAATAAATTTATAGATCAAATTGGTTTTACATTTCCTGACTGGTCTCAGTTTAAGCATTGGTTGCAAGTGCTTATTCCTGGATTAGCCGTGTTTTTTGCGGTCTATTTTTCATTAAATTGGCTGACATCGTTTCGATCGGACCACTATAGGTTTTATACTCAAGAAGAACTGGCTATGCCGTTTGTGTCTGAAATGATTTTTGTCTATCTTTCATGTTACCTTCTGCCAGTGTTGCCACTTTTTTTTCTAAACAAAAGAGAGTTGACGGTTTTAAGAAATGCTTTTATTGGAACAATTCTTGTCGCTGGTGTTTGTTTTTTTCTGTTTCCAGCAGAATTGGGGTTTGATCGATCCTTTGACAAAATCACCAGTTTTCAGCCGCTTTACACTGGATTGTTTATGATTGATCTGCCACACAATCTTGCCCCTTCGTTGCATGTGAATACCGCTGGTCTTTTTGCTTTCGTGGTAGCAAACAATCGACCATTTTGGTTTAAATCGATACTGTATGCCTGGTTTGCATTAATTTGTCTTTCAATATTATTAACCCATCAACATCATTTGGTGGATCTGGCCTCAGGTTTCCTTCTGTGTTTTGTCTTTTATCGATATTACTACCTGCGAAAGCTTGCGAAGATTGATGGTGGAATGTCAGTTAAGCTCAGTGAGTTTTGATATTGGCTGCTCTTTTATTTTTTGAGTTTGGGTGTGGTTACTTTCTTAATAAAATTAAATCCGATGATACATAACGCTATCAAAATATATGCGTTTGAGATAAAACTAATGCGAATCAGCCTTTAGTCCTTATCGATTTGAAACTCAATAGTCGATCTACTTTTCACCAATAAAGCTAAAGTAACCACAATGTTTGATTGCAATGTCTCGGCTCAATGAGCTTCCCTAAGATTCCCGCTAAAAATATCAATAATATAGCGATTGTAACCCATTGATTTTATTGAAGATAATGATATTCATGGAATATTCATAAATACAGTCTTGGTATTCTTGACCAAAAACCATAAAGTTTTTCCATCGCATCGAGATGAGTTGTTTTCACTGGATGTGATGATTTAAATTTAACTTTATTAATTTAATTGGAGAAACGTTATGAAGAAAATTATAGTAACAAGCATCTTAATGTGTTTATTTTCAATAAACACACAAGCAGGCCCAGCTACTTCAACGGCAATTTGCTTGGCTAAAGCTAAAACACAAGCAGAGGTTGATGCTTGTATGAGTGGATATGGCGCAACTAAAAAAGCTATGAGGGCTGTTTGTCATACATTTACTGAATGCAATACTTGTGATGGACCATGTGAGCCACAATAGCTAAACGATATTGGGCCAT
>JAUIKI010000285.1 GCA_030430875.1 Gammaproteobacteria bacterium
ATTATGGCGCGGATATTCTCAGAGGGCAGGACGGCGATGATACGCTTTATGGCGGAGCAAATTTTGGTGATGTGCCTTTCAACCCATTTTCTCCTCCATCGGATGCTAATAATGAGCTTTATGGTGGTGCAGGGAATGATAAGCTTTATGGTGGTGATTCGGGAGATATTCTTGATGGTATTTCGCTGGGAAGCTTTACACAAACCGGAACAGGGTGTGCTACAGGGTCTTATGCGGATTACACTTCTACCCCCATTGTGCTGGTCAGATCTCAAAACTATTATGCTTTTACAGCCACCACTACTTATCCTTCAAATGAAAACTTTGGGGTATGGGTAGATTGGAACGATGATCAGGACTTTGATGATGCAGGAGAATTAGCACTAGAAACTATTGGTGGTAAAGATCGTGATCCTAGAGGCTGGTCAATTACAGTGTTATATTATTCTCTGATTGATATAAATAAAGTTGTGCAGAAAAATTCACAACAAGCAACCAAGTGGTTGCCGGTTAGTAATAGGCTTAATGAAAAGCTGGCATTTGATCATGCTGTTTTGTTGGATAAAGCCGTGAATCGATTAAGATATAAATCATGTTACACCGCATTGCCCATTGAATTGTTACCAGAAAAATTCACGCTCACAGAATTACAGAAAATGTTTGAAATAATTTTAAATAGACCATTGCCCGTTAAGTCATTTAGGCGGCGCATGTTGTCTGCAAAAGTTATTACGTCGACTGGAGAGGCTAAATTAAGTGGAAAACGGCATGCGGAATTATTTCAATCAACGGGGTTGGATAGAGAATATTATTTTCCCAGATCTTTGCAGGATTAATCAACGGCTATCTTTTTGATTGGGTTTAAATAAAGACCGTATTAATGCAGAGATGATGATTAACATTAATGAAGGAATCCAAATCAGCACCGCTTCATTTTTTAAGACACGCAATCCCCAGTCGCTGATGAAGGCTTTGAGTCCGATTGGTGAAACGTCGATGGGTGTGATGGGCCAAAAGTAGCGCGTGTGATCAAATGGTGCCAGTAAAGCAATGCCCAGTCCGCCATTAGTTAAAGCGTCTAGCAATCCATGGGTGGCCATTAAGAGAGAAAAAGTTATGCTAAAACGTAGCCAGAGTTGTTTGTTATCAGTCATGAATGCAATGGTTGGGCCAGTAATGAACCCTAAAACTACCGCAAAAAACAATGAATGAGTAAAACCACGATGACCAAATTCATGAGCATAAGGGATGCCAAAAACAAATGCGATGACATCAGCATCAGGTAGCATTGGCAATAAAATACAAACGAGCCAGTATGATTTTGGTAATGGTTTTAATGGTTTGCCTGCATGTCCTAGACTTAAGCCGACAATAGCATGAGAGATAATCGTTGGCATAATTAATAGTCGATCAATGTTGATTAACAGTGTTAGTTTGAGATTCAGGGGGGGGTGATGGACATAACTTGAACAGATAACAAAGATACTAAGCAATAAGCAGTAAAAAAATAGAAGCCATTATGTAATTCACCACCTAGGCTGTCCATTGCTTTTGCTGATAAGAAAGCCATAAAAACACCCACAACGAATACATCTGCCATAGACCATTTGCTGATGCTGTGAACAAATGCATAAATCCTTGTTTTTTTATGGTGATTTTTCATTAACAACACGGTTAGCAATAAAATTGCTTTGAGAAAAGGGACTAAAATACTGAATAATAAAATTAAAAAAGCCACTAAGTTGTCATTTGATTCAAACAGTCCAGTGATGGTTTGCCAAATGCTGCGTGTTTCTCTGAAAATTTCTTTGTGAAACCCGAAAAGATCAAGTTGAGCATGAATGGTAATCAGTGGTTGAAAGAGTCCTGGGATTAATAATGCCAGTGAGACTAAGATTAGCAGGAGTGCAAGTTTATTTCGATGAGACATGGTTTATTGTTTAAAAGGTTATATTATGAGATCGTTGCAATAACCACAACGATAAAAATAGTTGAAAACCCCTGTATTTTCGCTGTAAAACTGACCAATAGCTAGTTATATACCACATTCACTTATATTTTTTGCCTTAATCTGACTTTTTGGTGCATATTTTTTCTCTTATTGTCCTTTTTTTATTGTCCTTTATTGTGCTGGTTTCAATTTCT
>JAUIKI010000026.1 GCA_030430875.1 Gammaproteobacteria bacterium
ATTTCGATTAAATCAGCAAAAATATCAAGGCAACCAACAGTTGTATTTTGCACTAATGTTGTTGCACTTGTTGTGGGGAAAACAACAGCGCGGTTTGAATCTCACAAAACGCGAAGTGAATCAGTTGGTTGCTACCTTCGGCCATGATCAATGGCTTGGGCTTGTACGATTGCTGGTAAGTCGAGGATTGATTGCTCAAACAGATAGAGGTGGGTGGTTGTTAAGTCGCGATCTTGGTAGAGTCACTTTGTGGGATTTGGTTAAGATAATGCCTGCTTCTTTGCAGCAAAATCAAAAGGCATCATCTGTGATCAAAGCCCAGAGTCATCAGTTAACGAAAAAACCGCCATTGTTTGTTGATAAACCTTGGTTTGATATTGTGGAAGACCAGCTTGACGCGACACGAAAGTCTAGCCAAATGCATTTGGCTATTTCACTTGAAGATCTGTTTTCCTCGGAGAAACCGGCATGAATATTATAATCAAACTTGTTGTTTTATCCTGCTTTCTTGTTGCAAATAATACCTTTGCACTGGAGAAAAAATCTGTTGATAGCGATGCTAGACAAAAATTGGAACAGCTATACGAGGTTGATTCCAGTGAGTTTTCAATAGAGGTGAATGTTAAACAGTTTCACCTCTATTCAGGATGGTGTCGATGTCTATACAATAGTGAGCCGTGAATGTTATTTAGGTAGTGTTAATAGTAATGAATGTCTAAACATAGAAGATCACTTCACGACAGATGAAGAAATATTCTATCATATTACGGCAGTTAAAAATAAACACGTTGTGTTCAAAGGAAGTTATAAGATGGTGGGGATGCGGGATAAGCAGCATGGATTGCATTATCACTATGATGACAATGGAAAGTTGTAAGCTGTGGTTAAACACAAAGTACATCCAGACTCTTTTGAAGGGGTTCCTGACGATTTCTATCAAGTTGGTTTGTATGATGGGAATGAAAAATTATCTGCAATAAAATCTTATTCAATTTGTAGTGAGTGTGATTTTGGAGCAGAAGGCACTTGGTATTATTTTGCAGGTGGTAAATTAGTAAAAAAAGTGGATATGGGGCACAAAGCCATCCCAGAAAATGATATTGGTTTGGAGTTCATTGGCAAATATTGGAATATGGCAAATGAGCATTGAAATAAAATGTTGAGAAACAACATTCAATCTTGCGTAAAATTCGGTATGCAAAAATCTTTCATCAAAACCTTTCCTCGGCCATTGAATCGATTATTTGCTATTTTTTTGGCGCTAAGTTTGCTGGCTTGTCAGTCGGATGATTTTGAGACGTTGGATGGTCACGCAGTGTCAGTTAGTGACTGGCAAGGGCAGTGGGTACTCATCAATTACTGGGCACATTGGTGTCGACCTTGTTTATTGGAAATTCCTGAGTTAAATAAGCTTCATCATGATATGAGTGTGACTAATAAGAAAATCAAAGTATTTGGTGTGAATTTTGATGGTGTTCTTGGTCATGAATTGGAGGAGCAAGCCAGCCAGTTTTCAATTGAATTTCCGATACTAATACAAGATCCATCGCAAAAACTGGGCTATCAGCGACCAAACGTCGTGCCTGCAACCTATTTGATTGGTCCTGATGGCCAGGTGAAGGACGTATTGTTGGGTCCTCAAACATATGACAGTATTTTGACGTTCGTGAAAAAGTGGGAGCCATGATTGGTTAATAATTAGATCAACTAAATCGGTTGGCTTATTATAAGAATATACACTAAGCTGGTTTTAGGGCTGCTTGCAAAAATCCTTATGTTGATGTTACTATCGAGTATAACTGGGTCGTAAAGTCTCTGCATAATAAAGATAAATTGAGTAAATTGGGACGTATTCTATGAAACTACTGAAAAAATCTGCTTTGCCATTATTCCTAGGTCTATTTCCTCTGGTCGTGCATGCGGTTGATCCCCTCGAAGACGAAGAAATGGGTGAGATCACCGGGCAAGTTGGCTTTGTGAACGCTGCCGTGAAGTCTGAGGTGGAATATGAAAAGCTTGGTTGGATTGACACCGAAGGTGAGGCTGGACTGAAAGATGGTCAGCTCGCATTTGAAACAGTTGATGGTGTTATCAGCATGAGTTTTGATAAAAACGCCAAAAATGAAGATGTCTTAAGGTTTGAGATTCCTGATTTGGCCATTTCAAGCTCAACCAACGGATATGTGGGGTCTGATGGGAAGTCTTTGGGTCAATTTGGTATGAGTTTGACCACGTCGCCATCGACATTATTTGTAAAAGGCCATTGATCGTAAAATAACACAATAAAAGCCAGCCAGAGAGGTCTCTATGGGACACAAAGCGTATAAATTCAGTCTAATTTGCTACTTTTCGTTTTCCTTAGTGGGATACCCGCTTGCTGCTTCGGCTAAGTTTGAAATGCTTGAAGACGATGAAATGAGCAAGGTCAGTGGTCGTGATGGCATTGAGATTTATGGTAATATTGGAGATTCTGAGGCTAGCTATAGCTATGGCCGAAGCGATAACCCTGATGCCAAAATCTCGGTAGAAAACGCTAAAGTCAGTGGTTTTACGATTCCTGAAGCAGATCCAGTTAAAATTGATCTTGTGAAAGAGGGTGAAACAACAAAAATTGCAATTGAAGCACCTCCGATTACTGTTGATGCATCCGTTGAGCATATTCGAATTGGTAATGATAATGCGTCCTTGGGTGGTTCAAAAACAGAGCAGTTGACCGTTGATGCTGCCTTGAAATTGTGGGGGAATCAAACCCCAGGAGAAACAGGGCTAAATGCTTCTGTGGATGCGAAAGTCACCGTTGATAAGCATCAAATGATCGGCGACAGTCCTGATAATACCTTTACGCTTGAAGATATCTCCACCTCTGTTGTTATTCCTGAATTATCTGTTGATGTTAAAGATATTGGTGGGGTCGAGAAAATTGTCATTGCAGCACCGACTGTGTCAATTGATGAGCTTGAAATTGGTGCCATGTATCACGGTGACGATGAGAATCGTTATGGAAGCTTTGGTATCAGCGCAATTGAAACATCATTTGAGTTGTATATTGATGATGGTGGTGCTTTCTCTGATGAAGGTTTAGCACTGGCTTTGGGAAGTTTTTCATTAACAGCTGAAACGATTCAATACCGTGGTGAAGATCCCAATTTAAATACATTTACGCTTGAAAATTTGTCGATGCAAGGCTGGACTGACGACATGTTCATTGAATTAGTCGATTATAACAATGAATATCAGCTGCTGTTCCACGCACCGAGCATGACCATTACCCAATTGACAACGGGCGATATGTATCTTGGCGACAAAAATGATGGGATTTTTGGTAGCTTAGCCATGAGTGATGCTGAGTTTGGTGTGTCTGCCTACATTACTGATGGTGGTTTGTTGACAGATACTGGTGTGAAAGTTGAGCTTGCTTCTTACACTGCAAACATTGGTAAATTTGAACTCCAGGGCGAAGCGAATGGCAATGATTTCAATAAGTTTGTAGTCAATAATCTCAGTTTATCAATGCACTCAGTGCCTGGAAGTCCAGCAGTTTTTGAAATCAATGATTTCAATGGTATGCAAGGTCTTTATTTTTCTATCCCCGGAATTATTTTAGATAATTACAGCGTTGAGTCATCGCATCTTGGCGATAATGGTGATAGTTATGGTGGTCTCAAGGTGAGTTCACATAAAGTGAATGATGATTTTGTGGCAACTACAATGTCTGGTTTCTTGACTGATGGTGGTTTCGAGAAAACTGGATTAACCATTCATGACTTGAAACTTTCAACAGCTTTAGATGCGCAATGGATTGGTGCTGAAGACGCTAGCTTTAATATGAATAATTTGCATGTGGATATGCAGCATGAAAAGCTTATTCTGGATATTGGCCCAAACAATGGAAAGCAGCATGTTCGATTATTTGCGCCTAATACAACCATTGTTTCTGCAGGTGTTGGATCAATGTATTTGAACGAAGGCCATAATATGGGTGGTTTCGTAGCAAAAAACATTGGTGTTGATATTACTACTGCGATTGGTGGTGGCACTGATACACTGGGTCTTAATGCAGGCATGGTTTATGAAACTTATCTTACTAATAGCCTGGATCAAAATAATGATGAGATTCCTTTTGAATCAATTGGCTATTATGCTGGAACCACAGAGGCTGAATCAGCAAAAATCGGTGGGATTGTTGTTGATATGTATGCCAAAGGTGAGTTTGGAATCACCGAAGAAAATGGTGTTCAGAAAATTGCATTGAGAGGGTTGTTGCAAGGCAATCAAAATTCAGGTGATTTTTTATCAGTTGAGCGTATATACGTTGGTGATAATCCAGCGATAAGTATGGGTGGATTTTCAGTTCGAGATTTTATCAGTACACATGATCTTAAAGTATATGGTGGTGCGGCAAAAACTGGTGTTGGCATCACCTTGGAAGGCAATCTTAATGCGTTCTACAATTTTCAATATGTTGGTTTTGATGAATTAGAAGACACGCTTAACATAAGTGACGTTGCCTTTGTCGCCTCCATTGTTCCCTATGATCCGTTTACAAACGATGTTGTGACTCCAATGAGTGTCGAAGTTGTCAAAGGAAAGGATGATCTTGAGCGAGTATTAACGACGACTCATGCATTGATGAGCCTAGATGTAGGCCTCATTCAAATGGGTGAATCAAATGGCTTTAATCATGCATTAACCTTAGGTTTTTCAACGAATCAGCTGAAAACCAAAAGTGAAACTTATTTGTGGGGACACAAAGATATTGGCTTGAATATTGCCGGCACATCGAAATTAGAGTGGGGCGATATTAATGCCATCAATGATGATCTGAATGGTATTTATGTTTTAGCAGGTAATGGTGATCAGCCAGGCTATGACAACACTGTTTTCAAACATAATATTTTCCAGACAACCTACGGTTATGTAGAAACTAACATTGATATAGATAAGCCCATGACCTTTGACGTTGAAAATGTCGAAGTTGCTCCTGGTGAATTTGTGTCCAAGCTTGTTGTAACAATGGACAAAGCGAATACCAAAGCATTGATCCATAATTTGACCTTGGGGCAATTAGGTGAAGGCAATAATGCGTTTGGAACACTTTATATGGACCAATATGTCAGCGGCGAGTTAAAGCTGTCAGGACTTTCAGTTAATAATGCAGACAAACGAGGGTTTGAAGTTTCCGGCACCATTGGTCTTTCTGGAAGTGAGTTTCAATATAGAGGCAAAGCTCCTATTGTTGAGTTAAACAGCATGCAGTTTGAAGGTGTTTTCGCAAAAATCACCATTCCAGATAGCGATCCGAAAATTCTCAACAATCAAGGTGTGCAGGTTTATTTTGATGCGCCAGATAACACAGAAACAGCGTTTATCATTGATATTGCAAAAGCTTATGTTGAATTTGGTGCAGCCAATATGCATCTTGGCTATGACAATGAAGATAATATTTGGAATGATATAGAAAATTACTCCTTGGGTGGCTATCGAGGAGAGTTTGAGATTAGTAACAGCCAGTTGCTGTTGTCCAGTAATTCGCATGTTGGGCTTGATATTGACGGTCATATCAATATTAAAAACGGCAAGTTTTCAAGTTACGGTGGTTCTTTTCCATTTCTCTCTAACTTTGAATATGGGTATAACACCACGAACTTGGAAGATGTGAGCTTTAGTTTAAACATGGATGATGACAAGCTGGGAAATCAGCCAATTACCATGTATATCAACACACCAACTGTGAATAACTCTCCGACAGATGTCACAAAATTGATTGTGGAAATTCCCCAAATTTCTGGGTCGTTTGAGGCGGCTTTAAGAATGGGGCAGCCAGGTTTGCATGACTGGAATGGCAATAACATTTTGGAGTCATCTGAACAAAATTTCGTGTTGGGTGGGGTTTATGTTGACCAGTTTATGTTAGAAAACTCAGGATTAAGTCTTTGGGGTAGGAAAGACGGTGGTGCGCATATCAATGTTGAAAGCCATCTTTCGGTTGATCGATTGCGTTTGGCAGGATTGGGTTATCTTGCCGCGGAAATTTCCAAAGATAACGCGATTAACTTAGAGGGAATATTTTCTAATTTTGTCACAAATACACCAATTTCAGTTTATGTTGATACTAAATCATTTGGCATCATTCCACAGGATCGTACGTGGCTGTATGCTGAATTTGGTGATTCTTACCTGTCTACAACGGTTGATACTGTACGATTTGGTAATGAGAAGCTCCAAGGTCAAACATTGAATTACCGCATTGGTGGATTCACCTCTGGGATTGATATAAAACAAGGTAGTTATTTAGCAATTGCAGGCACTAAAAACTCTGGTACTGATTTGGCAGGATATCTATTAGCAGAAGGCACGTTTACTTATTATGGTACTGAATATTTAGATAACATGGATAATTTGGTTTTTAATGATAGGCTTGTGGTTGATAATTACTTGGTTGAAGTGATTGTTAACCAAGACACCCCAATTTCAGTTTATCATCAAACAGCTCTCAAAAATGATATTGATGATCCTACAGCTGGCCCCAGTAAGCTTGTTATCGCCGTGCCATCTCTGGTAACAAACTTGGCAGTTGAAGGAGTGATTCTCACACCGAATAATCCAAATAATGTGGCCTTTGATAATCTTGAAGTTGAAAAATTGGCCATCATCGATTCTACGTTTAAAATTTATGGACGCGGCTTTGATATCAATGACAAAGATTCCAATAAATTTGGTGGAGTGAGCGTTGACGTAGACCTTAACCTTACAGTTGAC
Organism: Gammaproteobacteria bacterium; assembly: GCA_030430875.1. GTDB lineage: Bacteria > Pseudomonadota > Gammaproteobacteria > Pseudomonadales > JAUIKI01 > JAUIKI01. The sequence continues at coordinate 6,760 of JAUIKI010000026.1, forward strand.
GAAATTCGGATGAAAGATGCAAACAGCACAACCACAATCAGTGGCGTTGCATTAAATTTGCAAACACAAGAAGGAAAACCTGTTGAGATTGGTTTATTAACCAAAGGACCTATCTTCCCTGATGGACCCACTCGTTTAGTGATGCAAACTAATGATTTGTCTGGAAGTCTTGATGTTGCGGGAATTTATTTTGATGAAAACAAAGTTGAAGCAGCCGTCGGTTTTTCAGTGCAAGCATTAGCTGGACTTGATTTAAATACCGATGGCAAAGTTGATGCCAAAGATGATGCTGGGTTTATGTTAACCAGTCGTTTTGATATATGGGGAAGGCAAAATGCTGGAATTAACATCAGCGGAACATCCCAGCTTCGAGTTGGCGAGTTGCAATTACGTTTTGCTGATAATGACAATGATAGCCTTAATATGCGAAAAATTCGTAGTACCATGATTATAGGTGACTATGATAATCCATTGGATATTAGCCTCTATACATTGACCGATGCGAATCAAAACATCTTAGAGCCAACTACTGTGATGTTTGATTTAGCAGAAGCAAAAATCTTCACCAAAATTGATGAGATTGCTATTGGCAATGTAGCTGATCGTAGTATGGGTGGCCTGCATATCAATAATTTAACGCTTAAGGATAGTTGGGTGAGAGCATATAGAGGTTCCATGAATCCTGATGCAATGGAGATGTATGGTGTGCTGAATATCACCGATGGATCAGTTGTGTTGATTGATGATTTCAGCGAGCAAATGGGATTCGTTAATGGTATTGATGACAGTGATCATCGAATGACTCTCTCTGGATTGAGCTTGAAGTCTAGCATTAATAAGAAGAATCCACTGGTTTTTGATACGATTAGTGCTGATAATGCGTTCGTCTTTTCAATGCCGGAGTTGATCATACAAAGTGCTGGGATTGAAGCTGTTACTGTTGGGAAAAACGGTGCATCGATGATTGCGTTGCAACTCAGTGATGCTGTGATTACCGCTGATACAGTGATTAAAAATTTGCCAGGTGCTGAATTAGCAATATATGGTACAACAGGAGTTACCATTGACAGACTTGACCACTATGATGCGGACTATATGGCTGCCTCATTTGGTCTAAGTGGAATTGCTTTTAGTGCGGAAATAACTGAGAATAATCCATTAACCTTAGGGATTGTGGATGTCGGCGGTGAGAATTTCTTATTTTTAAATTTTCCTGAAATGGAGTTGGTTGCTTTGCCTGATGGTGATTTAAACGATAAAGTAGTTAATGTGGTGACCATCGATTCCATGCAAATTGGCAATGATGACATTGGTGGGTTTGCTTTGCAAAATCCACAAGCTGAGTTGCTTGATAAGAATGATCCTGATTTTGATCCCGATGCGTTTAATACAACAGTCAAAGCAAATGTTAAGCTAAAAGGTCATGCTGGTGGTGGGGTTGACGTGGCTGTTCAGGCTGAAATGAACGTTTACCAAATGCAGTATGATGTGAAGGACTCGGAAGAAACTAAAGTTAAGATGCAAGATGTCCGCGCTGATTTAACAGTGTTGGAAACTAATCCAATGACTGCAGATATTGAAACCGTTGACGGTATTGAAAGGTTGGTTTTCAGAGCGCCTGAAATACATTCAAATATTCAAATTGGTGCGCTTCGTATGAATAATGGTGCAAGTTTTGGTAGCTTTAAAGCAGCAGACGTCAAAATGGAAAATACGACATTACGTGTTTGGGGACATGAGTGATTAGTATCTTTTCTTTTAAGAAGCAGCCAATTGGCTGCTTTTTTTATTGCTGAAGTTTTATTACAAAAGACTCAAATTGTTTAACTTTTCTAAAACATCAGAGATGGTCAATATTTCTAATTTATCGTTTCGCCTGACATAGTATTCAGTCATATTCTCAGCCAAAGTTTTTTCACTAATGACAAGCCGATGTGGAATGCCAATGAGTTCCCAATCAGAAAATTTCACCCCAGGTCTTTCGTTACGATCATCTAATAATACATCAATATTTGCTTCTTTTAATTGTAGGTATAAATCATCACTGGCTTTTTTGACTAATGCAGATTTTTGATAATTGATAGGGACAATAACCACTGAAAATGGCGCAAGCGGTGCCGGCCAAATTATCCCTTTTTCATCATGGTTTTGTTCAATGCTTGCTGCGACAATGCGTGAAACACCGATTCCATAACAACCCATGGTAAGTGTCGATGATTTTCCAGCGTCATTAAGAATGGATGCTTGCATTGCTTCACTGTATTTTGTGCCCAGCTGAAAAATATGACCAACTTCGATGCCGCGTTTTAATTGTATTTCCCCGCGGCCATCAGGGCTTGGATCACCTTCGTTAATTTCTCTCAAATCAGCAGTTTTTGTATAAGTGCAATCTTGATTCCAATTAACATTGATATAATGGTTGTCATTTTGATTTGCGCCGCAAATAAAATTTACTACATTTGCAGCACTGTGATCAACAATGCAAGGCATGCTAAGTGATACGGGCCCGATGAATCCAATGTCGCAGTTAATAATACTTTTAATATCTGATTCTGTTGCTAACGTCAGAGGTGAAAAAATTTCAGGTAGCTTTTGTGCTTTAATGGCATTTAAGGTGTGATCGCCTCGAATTATTAATGCGACAAAAGGTGATTCATCACTGCAGCCTTTGACAATTAACGTTTTTAAAATTTGAGATGGATCTGCCTTCAGAAAGGTTGCAACATCTTTGATGGTTTTTTGATGAGGTGTGCTTGCCAGTTGCTTAGGCTGAATATCAAGTTGCTCGGCATTCACTGGAGTTGCAACTGCTTCTGCTAGCTCTATGTTTGCAGCATAGTCACTTTGGTTAGAGAAAGCGATTGTATCTTCACCAGAGTCAGCAAGCACATGGAATTCGTGTGAAGTATTGCCGCCTATGCTTCCTGTGTCGGCAAGTACTGCTCTAAAGTTTAATTCAAGTCGTTTAAAAATACGTTGATAAGTTTCATACATGACTTGGTAGGTTGATTCAAGACAGTCTTGATTGGCATGAAATGAATAAGCATCTTTCATGAGGAATTCTCTCGCTCGCATGATGCCATAGCGAGGTCTGATCTCATCTCGAAATTTAGTTTGAATTTGGAAGAATGTAATTGGTAGTTGTTTGTAGCTATTGATTTCATTTCGGACTAAATCAGTAATCACTTCTTCGTGAGTTGGGCCGTAACAAAATGAGCGATTATGACGATCTTGAAAACGTAGCAGTTCAGGACCATATTGCTCCCAACGTTTGGATTCTTCCCAAAGCTCGGCAGGTTGAACGGCAGGCATTAAGACTTCTTGAGCACCACTTTGCTGCATTTCCTCACGAATGACAGCTTCTACTTTTTTAAGCACACGCAAGCCCAGTGGCAACCAAGTGTATAGGCCCGAAGCTAGTTTTCGAATCATACCAGAGCGCAGCATAAGTTGATGGCTAATCACCTCAGCATCTTTTGGTGCTTGGCGTAGCGTTGAAATTAACATTTGACTAGTTCGCATGAAAAATCCTTTATGAAGTTATAACAGTTTTTGCATGATGTGTTCATAAATCAGCGAAAGCTGATCTAAATCATTCGTTTTTATGCATTCGTTGACTTGATGAATGGTTTGATTGCATGGGCCAAGCTCGATGACTTCACATCCTAATGTGGCTATGAATCTGCCGTCGGACGTGCCGCCATTTGTTGAAAGCTCTGGAGATATTCCTGTCACTGATTCAATTGCGCTGCTTGCTGCAGATAGAAGTTTACCTGGTTTAGTCAGAAATGGTTGACCGCTTAGTTGCCATTCCATTTGATAGGTTAAGTGATGTTTTGCTAAGAGCTCTTCTACACGTTCTTGAAGCTGGTTATGAGTTACTTCTGGCGAAAAACGAAAGTTAAACTGCAGGGTCAATGATCCAGAGATGACATTGGTTGTGCCACTACCCGCGTGGATATTGGAAATTTGCAAAGATGTCGGTTGAAAAAATGCATTGCCTTGATCCCATTCGACATTGGTTAGTTCGTTTAAAAAAGGAATGGCTGTATGAATGGGGTTCTCAGCTAGTTGTGGGTAAGCGATGTGGCCTTGCTTGCCTAGAACAGTTAATGTTGCATTGAGAGATCCACGTCGACCATTTTTAATGACATCACCTAAGGCATCGCTGCTGCTGGGTTCACCAACAATACACCAATCAATTGATTTATTCTGATTGATTAACCAATCCACAACTTTTTTTGTGCCATGTTTAGCAATGCCTTCTTCATCACTTGTAATTAAAAAAGCAAGTTGACCTTGGTGGCTGGAATTTTGTTGCAAAAAACGTTGGCTAGCAGTCAGCATGGCAGCAAGACTGCCTTTCATATCAGCAGCTCCGCGCCCATATAAGAATCCATTTTGCTCCGTTGGTGTAAAAGGTGGAGTTAGCCAATCTTGCAACGGTCCAGGTGGCAAAGACCAATGTTGGTCCACTTGTGCCATGTATTGCCCACAAATTGGTGACATCCTCAAAAGGTAAAAACTGGCAGGTGAAACCTAGTTCAGAAAGGAAAGTTGCCATGATTTCTTGGCAGCCTTGGTCGTCTGGAGTGATAGAAGGTTTGGCAATGAGAGTTTTTGCAAGCTCAAGAGTGTTTGTCGACATAGTTGGTGTTAGAAAGTTAATCGTCTGTGAACAGTGTTTGCCAATCGTTGTTGCTAGCCCATTGAAATAAGTCATCGATTGCCTGGTTT
>JAUIKI010000286.1 GCA_030430875.1 Gammaproteobacteria bacterium
TTTCACAGTTTCAGTTACTAAAGCTTCATCACGAATATCGCAGGTATAAAAAGAAGCAAGCCCACCATCATCGGTGATTTCTTGTTGAGCTTGTTGTAGTTTATTTTCTTTTCGGCCAATTAAAATGACATGTGCACCTAAGCTTGCTAGTTCGTGGGCATTACATCGGCCAATGCCACTACCGCCTCCAGTAACAATAATTGTTTTTGACTGAAATAAGTCTTGTTTAAATACGGATTGGTAGTTCATAGAAGCGCTCTAATTTGGTAATAAGTTTTGTGGAATAGGGATCGAGAATTCTAACAGTTGTTGAGCAAAAGCCTTTCCTTGGGGATCAATGCGAAGACTTGCAACACCGCCGCCTCCCAAACTATTTTCTAATAAAAAATTAAGTGCGTATATACCAGGCAACTCAAAGCGTGTGACTCGACCATGTGCTGGATCTAATACATGCTGCATAAATTTACTCACTGCATCTTCAGTTAATGCTGCTTTTATGTAGGGTAAATACTCAGGATTTCTTGCAATGATGCCAATATTCGTATGATTTCCTTTATCACCGCTGCGACCATAGGCAAGTTTGATTAAAGGGGCTTGTGTATCTGGGTTTGAAGATGATGTTAATTCACCTTGATCGCAAGATTCATCATTGTTTTGTGATTTAAATGATTCGTTATCATTGCTTTCAGCGTTTTCTGATACGATGGTCTGCTTACCATCGATATCAACAGTAATGCTGACGTTGTCTTTTGGAATTAAACAAGAAAAGAGTTTCACAATAGGATATACCGATGGACGTCCACCAACAATGCCGGTTAACCCAGGTGCCATTGCTGTTGCTGCTTGGGCAATTTCTCGTGAAAATAGCACAAGCGCCGGTTTTTTTGCATGTTTGACAGCAATTTTGACCACAATTTCACGACTATTGTGGCATTTGCCATGGGGGCCATACGTTGCCTCGCTACCTAATAACTCAACATCTGTTTCAAGGAAAGGTGCTAATCCGCGCTCATTGAATAAAGCCTCTAATCGACTAATAATTGCTGCTGAAACACGCTTGGCTTTGGCATATGCATCAATGCCAGCCAATAAAAATGTTGCAGTACATCGAAAACCGGCTGGGTAGGTTGCAGAAACCTTATATTGATTCGTTGGTGCTTTACCTGTAGCACCAGTTACTTTTACTTCGTTTTCATTACATTGTTCAAGTTTAACGTTTGAAAAATCACAAATAACATCTGGTAATAGATATTTTTTTGGATCACCAATTTCATACACTAATTGCTCAGCAACTGTTGATGTACTGATAAGTCCACCGGTATTGGGTGGTTTCGAGACAATAAACTGGCCATCTGAAAAGCATTCAACAATGGGAAACCCCATGTTTTCATAGTTAGGCACACTTTCCCAATCGGTAAAATTACCTCCAGTACACTGTGCGCCGCATTCAATGATGTGTCCTGCAAGACTACCTTGCGCAAGTTTGTCATAATCGTTCATATCCCATTGAAACGCATGTATCAATGGGGCGAGCACGAGTGCGCTATCAGCAATTCTACCGGTAATAATAATATCAGCACCTTGATTCAGTGCTTCGACCATGCCTTTTGCGCCTAAATAAGCATTCATACTAACGAGCATTGCAGGCATGGATTCATCTGAAAACATTTCCTTGATACCTGCTTTTTCAAAGTGTTTTTTTTGTGGAAGCACATTATCTCCCAAGACAACGGCCACTTTTAAAGACAAATTAGCTTCTTTAATAAGAGATGTTAGAGCGTCTCGGCAAGCTAGAGGGTTTATGCCACCGGCATTACTGATAACTTTGATGTTTTTTTCTGCAATATCTGGCAAAAGTGGCTGCATGATTGTCTGAACAAAGTCTGTTGCATAACCTTTGCTAGGATCCTGCATTTTAGCGCCAGCCATAATAGAGAGAGTGATTTCTGCCAAATAGTCAAAGACTAAATAATCAACATTGCCAAACTGAACCAATTGTTTTGCCGCAACTTCAGTGTCACCCCAAAAAGCAGCGGCACAGCCAATTCGAATAGATTTTTTTTGAGTTACGCTCATAGATTTTATTTCCTAATTGTTGTTTTTACGCTCTGTTAGCATAGTTTTCGATA
>JAUIKI010000287.1 GCA_030430875.1 Gammaproteobacteria bacterium
GACACCAGATGAACGCGTGCCATACGAGAAAGCAGTCGTTCGCTTGAAAGAATGGGTGGATTCCGAAGTGGCTGGAATGACAGGTGTTGAGGATGAAAGTGGGCTAGCGCATCGCGTTGCTGGTGTGAAAGGTGTCATTGAGGGACTAATTATTCCACTCCATGATGTGGTAACGCCAGACATTCGCGAATGGATGTATGATGTTTCCATGTTTATTCAAATGCTTGATGATTGGATTGATTACGATGATGATGCTAAAACTGAGCGAGTGACGCCGGTTGTTAGTGGTCATTGGACATTATCAGACCTTGAAACGTCTTGGCAAAAGACCGTTGAGGGTATCGAGCAGTTGGTTCGGTCAGCAGGTTTGACATCACCACATTATGTGAACTTGATTCGAGACGCCTATGTGTTTATGTTGCATGAAACCTGTGATGCAATGGGCGGAAGAATTGCAGACTAAATCACACTGGAAATATTGAATTGCTTGAGGTGATTTATCACTATTATTTAAGAGCGCTTCTTTAGTTTAGTGACAACTAAACAATGACAAGTGCACTTTGTCTTGGCGCACAGTTTTTTATATTTAAAGTGCTCTCAGCTGAGTGCTTCTTTTCAACGCACTAATGAAATTTTTGATAGTTGCTTGATTATAAACCATACTTTAGTATGGTTTAGATGATTGAGGACTGCCTTCTTGTGCAAGAGTATAATACATTAGCTTATCTATGACATAATACGTTTTTGAGATAGCAATGCCGCAAAAACAACCTGAGAATTTTATTCCCATCATTACTAAGCTACGTAACCCAATGGGTGCGGGTAGGGTGATTCATCGTTCACGTTTGCGGCTGCCAAATGTTGCACAGCTATCGTGCCAAGTTGTTACGGTCACAGCTCCAGCAGGTTATGGAAAGTCTGTGTTGATGAGTGGTTGGTTTCAACAGCTGTCGAAACAAAAAATAGTGTGTACATGGTTCAATTGCGACCATGATGATAACGATATTGCTGTTTTTGTTAGGTATTTGTTTTTTGCATGCCGAGAATTAGATGAGACAAGTTGTATTGAGTTAGATGGTTTAATGAAATCAGGTTCAATGGGTGATCCAAAACCCATCATCACTCTGATCCTAAACAGCTTGCAATCCACTCAAAAACAGTTTGCAATTTTTATCGATGATTTTCATTTAATCGATGATGATGATGTTTTGCAGTTTATGCAGTGGTTCATAGATCATCTTCCCCAGCAACTTTTATTAGTAATAGCAAGTCGCCATATTCTGCCGCTAAAGCTGCAACGTTTTAAAGCACATGGCCATTTAATGGAGTATAACTATCAAGATTTAATCTTTAAGTTGGATGAAACTAAACAGTATTTTAATAAGCTGACCTCTCTTGATTTGTCCACGAAAAATTTGCATTTGATTCAACACAATTCTGAAGGTTGGATTATTGCCTTGCAATTGTTTTCACTAATTCTGAAATCGAAAGAAAATGTAGATGATTACATTCATCATTTTTCTGGAAACATGTCGGAGTTATCAGCTTATTTAACCGAGGTGGTTTTGTCTGGTTTGGAAGAGTCGTTAAGGCAATTTGTTTTAAAAAGTGCTTGTTTGGAACGAATGTCAGCCAGTTTATGCGATTATATTTTTGAACAAAATAATAGTGGTGAGGTTTTAAAAACGATCCATGAGATGAATCTACTGCTGATTCCTTTGGATGATACAAATGAGTGGTTTCGGTTTCATCATTTATTCGGCGAGTTCTTGTTGGATTACTTGAGAAAGGAGCAGCCAAAGACTGTTAGCATTATTCACGGAAAAGCCAGTGATTGGTTCGCAGCACAGCATTTGCATTATGAGGCTATTCACTATGCCTTGCAGGCAAAGAGATATGACCAAGCCGCAAAGCTGATGTCAGTGTTTGCCTACCATATTGTGGAAAATCGCGGTGACACAGGCACAATGATGCAATGGATTAAGCAGCTACCTGAGGAGTATTTAGCAAAATATCCAGCCATTTGGTCAAGCTATATCGTCTCATTGATATTTTCACATAACCTACATAAAGCAGGAATTGAAATAAACAAACTAGCA
>JAUIKI010000288.1 GCA_030430875.1 Gammaproteobacteria bacterium
GCCGACGAGTCCCATGCTGTAAATTCCGCACACTCGACACAATCTTTTCCAGATAAAGGCGACACAGAGCTTCAACAAACGTTGCTATCAGATCTTATTGCTACTTTTGGGACTGTTTCTCTTTTTGATACAGTGAGTTCCTGGCAAGCGTTTGATTTTGTTTCCGTTATTGACGCATGGATTTGCTGTCTGTTAGAACAGCTTAATCAGCATGTAAGATTAAATAATAGCCAATTAGTGGCGCTAATCATCGAAAAATATAATCTCAAAAATAGTAGAAATAACATGATGATTGTTTCTTATCTATATGATTTTATAGAAAAACTTTTGTCAGTAAAAAAGATAGCGCTAACATCTAACTCAATGAATAAACAACTTGTGTTGGAGGATTTATTGATTACGTGGTCTAGACTGATAAAAACGAACATCAAGACCGATTTTTTAACGTGACTTAACTTCAAAAGAATTGGTTGCTTTAATTAATATCAGGTTTTTATTTTAAGGACACTCTATTTATGCAAACCCTAGAATTTGATCAGCCATGTGAGAGAGTCCAGCATCAATACCAAGAAAGTGCTGAACAATTAAACTTAAAACACATTGACACGATTGCCAGCCATTACATGCCATTTATCAAAAATGGTGGTTTATTTATTCCAACCCATAAGTCCTATAGTTTAGGTGTGAAGGTGACCGTCAGCGTTACTTTATTGGAGCAATCTAGTAATTCACAGGTTACAGGGACTGTTATTTGGATTACACCAATTACTGCTCAAGGGCAGCAACTACACGGAATTGGAATCCAATTTGAGCCAAATGATGCTTTCAAAAAACAGATCGATGAGATATTAATAAATCGAATTGACGATAAGCCTACTCACACTTTTTGAAAATAATTTTGCTGAGGCTTTTGCAAAAAATCATCAATATCTTGGTTGCTAAAAGCTGTCTATGATTATAAATTAAGGTTTATGGCCTTATTTGTTCCTTTCTACTCCTTAGAAAACCCTTATTACTGAATAAATGCTAGCGCCTGCAAATTACACATTGTAAAATAGCCTCAGATTTGCTCTGATTAATACTATTTGATGCAATTTCCGGACAAAAAGTGCTTTGACACGTTGCATATCCATCGTTCCTGCTGTCGTCGTAAAGGAACTCTGGGTCCTCCAGAATAACTTTAAAGCTTCACTATCTTGTCATAATGCCCGGAGAACGCTGAAGATTTTTAGAAGAGATTAATGATATTTAGTAATCAATTAACCCAAGATATGGAGAACACTACCAATGATGGATATCACTATCCAAGGTAGCATTGTTGCACTTGTTACGCCTATGACCCAAGATGATAAAATTGACTGGGACGCACTGGCAAATTTGGTTGACCTCCATCTTAACAATGGTACAGCCGCAATTGCTGTTGCAGGCACGACAGGTGAATCAGCAACGCTTACCATGACAGAGCACCGCGATGTCATTCATTTTGTTGTCAAAGAAGTGAATCAAAAAATTCCCGTTATTGCAGGGACAGGTGCAAATTCTACGCATGAAGCGTTGGAGCTTACACAAGCGGCAAAATCTGCAAAAGCAGACGCTTGCTTATTGGTGACACCTTATTATAACAAACCTACTCAAGAGGGATTATTTCAGCATTTCAAGAAACTGGCGCAATCTGTTTCAATTCCTCAAATTCTGTACAATGTTCCTAGTAGAACAGGATGTGATTTGCAAACAGATACCGTGGAGCGGCTACTTAGTTTTCCAAACATCATTGGCGTTAAAGAGGCAACTGGTAAACTTGACCGCGCTAGAGAACTCATTGAGCGATGTCATAATCAGTTATTTGTATACTCTGGAGACGATGCTCTCGCACTAGAGATGATTCGGTTAGGTGCAAAAGGCAATATTTCTGTAACGGCCAATGTCGCACCAAAACAAATGGCTATGTTGTGTGATTCAGCATTGGAGGGTGATTTCGTAAAAGCGCAAACGATTCATGAGAATTTAACAGCCTTGAATAAGGCACTTTTTGTTGAATCTAATCCGATTCCTGTGAAATGGGCGCTTGCTGAAATGGGGTTAATTAAAAACCACTTA
>JAUIKI010000289.1 GCA_030430875.1 Gammaproteobacteria bacterium
TACCCATTTCAAACAATTTAATTCGCTCTAGCTGGTGGCTACGATTGTATTTTAGTGACAGCAGTAGACCAGGCCAAAGGCTTGGACGCATTGCACTCATGTCGCTAGCAATGGGGTTTTTCAGCGTTGGTGTCGCCAAACCAGGATGAAGTAGCTCTGATAATTTTGGGTCGATAAAGCTGTAAGTGATGGCCTCATTGTAACCCCAAGCAGTCAATAGCTGCCGTAGTTTTTCAGGTTTTACGCCTTGCTCAAGACATGGTATTAGCTTGCTAGCAGAGACAATCGGTTGATTAGGAATGTTGTCATAGCCATAAATTCTGGCAATTTCTTCGATTAGGTCGACATTTGTTGTGATATCCGAGCGATGTGATGGCGCTGTGACTTGCCAAGCATCGTTTTGTTGTCGAAGTGAAAGTCCTAGTAATTTAAGTATGGCCTCAACACGTTCTGGTGCAATGGTAATGCCCAATACCTGATTGATTTTTGCATTCTCTAAATGAATTATTGGTGTTTTTGGGAGATGTTCGGTTGATTCTACCCGGGTAATCTCGTGCGCTGTGCCGCCTACCATCTCTAAAATAAGTTGTGTTGCACGCTCAAGTGCTTGTTCAATTAATGCATAATCAACACCGCGTTCAAATCGATGTGATGAGTCCGTGTGTAATCCATAAGAGCGCGCACATCCTGAGAGATGTGTTGGATTAAAATAAGCACTTTCCAATACAATGGATTGCGTCACATCAGTGACAGCCGTTTGATCTCCACCCATGACTCCGGCCAGTGCGATGGGTTTTTCAGCATCGGCAATGACCAGTGTGTTTGGGTTTAATGTCAGTTGTTGTTGGTTTAACAGTGAAATGGTTTCATTCATCTTTGCCAAGCGCACACAAATTGTGCTTCCTGATAGCTTATCCAAGTCAAAGGCATGCATGGGCTGGCCTAATTCCAGCATGACAAAATTAGTGATATCAACAATTGGATGCAATGATCGAATGCCTGAGCGACGCAATTTTTCTTGCAGCCAAATTGGTGAGACTGATGTTTTGGGTAAATTTGAAATAATTCGCGCGGCGTAACGAGGACATCGCTCTGGACAATCCACTGAAATAGAGAAATCTTTTTTATTGCTTGTTGCAACAGCAGGAAATGTTGGATATTCAAATGCTTGATTATTTAATGCTGCCGTTTCTCGCGCTAACCCCAAAATACTTAGGCAGTCAGCCCGATTAGGGGTGAGATCAAGACAAATGATGTGGTCATCTAAAGAAAGGTAATCAGTGATTGATGCACCAATTGGAGCATCATGCGGCAGAATCATTAATCCTTCGCTGCTCTCTCCAAGGCCTAGTTCTTTGGCAGAGCACAACATGCCATGAGAATCGACGCCACGCAGCTTGACTGGTTTAATAATAAAATCGGCAGAAAGTTTTGAACCAATGGTAGCAACAGGAACTTTGACACCTTCAGCGACATTTTGAGCGCCACACACAATTTGCAAGGGTTCCTTTGATTGGATATCGACTTGGCATATGGATAATTTGTCTGCATCAGGGTGTGATTTTATAGCAGTAACCTTGCCGACAACAACTCCACCTAACGATCTGGAGGCTGTTTCAACACCATCAACCTCAAGCCCCGCCATGGTCAATTGGCTGGCAAGTGTTTGGGTGTTAATGTTGGGATTGACCCACTCACGTAACCAAGATTCGCTAAATTTCATGATGATTAATTAAAATTGTTGTAAAAAACGCAAATCATTTTCAAAGAATAATCGAATATCATTGACGTTAAACCGCAACATCGCCAGTCGTTCAACACCTAGGCCAAATGCAAAGCCACTATATTTATCCGAATCAACGCCACATGCATCAAAAACATTAGGGTGCACCATGCCACAACCCATAACCTCAAGCCAACCTGTTTGACTGCAAACTCGACACCCTTTGCCTTGGCACATCACACACTGAATATCAACTTCAGCAGATGGTTCTGTGAAGGGAAAATAGGACGGTCTGAATCGAACGGATAGATCATTTTGCTCGAAATAGGTTTGCAAAAATTCACTGACTAACCCTTTCAATTGCGCA
>JAUIKI010000290.1 GCA_030430875.1 Gammaproteobacteria bacterium
GAAAATTTAAAGTTCGCTATGCCAGAGACATCTATAGGATTTTATCCTGATATTGGCGGCAGTTATTTTTTATATAATTATACAAAATCTTTAAGCATGGCTTTATATTTAGGTCTAACAGGATATAGACTAAATAATTTTGAGGCTAAAGAGTTGGGGTTAACTAATTTTAAAACACCTGACTTGCATCAGTATTTCTATCGCAAAGAAAACTTGGGAATTACGACCTGGGATTTATACGATGATGTTGTTGGTGCTTATAGCGGTGTGTTAGAACGCATGATTGCCATCGGTGGTGATATGGAAGAAACTGAGATGGATGATTCCGCACGGCCAAAACGTTTCCCGCCCGTTTCAATGTATTATGGACCGTTTGAATTAAAGGCAGGAGAAACGAAACAGCATACAGTTGAGTTGCCTGCCTATTTAGGTGCAGTGCGTGTGATGGTGGTTGCAGCTGATCAAGCAGCGTATGGAAAAGCAAACCAGTCTGTTCCAGTGACGCAACCATTATTAATGTTGCCGAGTTTGCCTCGTGTGTTGAAAACCAACGAAGAATTGATGATCCCTGTCACAATTTTTGCAATTGATGAAACAATTAAGCAGGTGAGCATTAGTTTGCAAACTAATGAACTAATAGAAATAGTTGGTGATTCAACGCGTGACGTGACATTTGTTAAGCCAGGTGAAACCATTGCCTATTTGAGAGTTAAAACACGAGGGTTAACTGGTAATGGAAAACTTCAGTTTGTCGCTAAAAGTGGAGAGCATGAATTTGCAACGGAAATTGCCATTGGTGTTCGCAATTCAAATAATCCAACTAAAGTGATGCAAACACGGATTATTGCTCCTGGTGAAATTACCTCGTTGAATTTGCAGCCGTTTGGTGTTCCTGGATCGAATCAAGCGCATTTAGAATTATCTGATGTGCCACCATTGAATTTGGAAAAGCATCTTGATTATCTGATACGTTATCCGCATGGCTGTTTGGAGCAAACAACTTCCGCAATTTTCCCACAACTTTATTTGTCTCAGTTGATGAAATTATCCACTGAAGAAAAAACAGAAATAGAAAAGCATACCAATTTTGCTATCGAAAAAATTAGACGTTTCCAAAAACCCAGTGGAGACTTTAGCTATTGGCCTGGAACATGGGATGGCAATGATTGGGCAAGTTTGTATGCGGGGCATTTTTTACTTGAAGCCAAAAAACAAGGCTATTTCATTCCGTCAACATTGTTGTCACATTGGCTTGCTTTTCAAGGTGAGCAAGCAAAGCATTGGGCTGCTGGGAATCAGGTAAAAACGCAAGCTTATCGTTTGTATCTGTTGGCCTTAGCCGGTAAACCTGAGTTGGGTGCAATGAATCGCTTGCGTGAATCATCGACATTGAACTTGGAAGCAAAATGGTTTTTGGCTTCGGCCTATCAACTTGCAGGACAAGAGAATGCAGCGCAAGGATTAGTGCGTGGTTTGGATGCAACACAAAGTGCTCAGTTAGCTGATGATGACGAAACGTTTTCAAGCTCGTTGACAGATTTGGGGCAGCGTATTCTCAATTTACATTTGCTTAATCAATCAACCGATGTGGATGTGCTAATCAAGCAAGTGAGTATGGAGTTAAGTAATGACACGGTTCATTCTACCCATGGTATTGGTTGGGTATTATTAGCAGTAGCACAATACTTATCTGGTCAGGAAGGTGAAATCTCAGCTGTTTATACATTGGGTAATGCGAATGCAGTAATTGTCAATGATAAAACACCTTTTTTTAAAACAGCTTTGGGTCAGTTGGATGATAAGAAATCTACAGCACTGCAAATTGACAATAAATCAAATAAGACACTTTATGCAACCTCGTTTACTCAAGGGCTTCCAGCCTTAGGTGACGAAGTGAGTATCAACGAAGGGTTAGAGTTGACAGCATATTATATCGATATTAAACGGGCTGAAATGTTAGCAATAAAACCCAATGTCGATATTCTTCAAGGCACTGATATTGTTATTGAAACATATGTCAGAAATATATCAGAGCGCAAATTGACAAATCTTGCATTGAGTATGCCTGTT
>JAUIKI010000291.1 GCA_030430875.1 Gammaproteobacteria bacterium
TTTTTCATATCAAGTTGGTTTTTTTTCGCAACAATCCCTCTGAGCTCGGCTGTTGATTTTGCAACACAGCCCAGCTTTCCTTCATCAATATCAAATAAAAATGTACTAATTGACATTGCGCTAACACCTAATCGATTACTAGCTGCGGGTGAGCGCGGCCATATTCTATACTCCGATGACAAGGGGAAAAATTGGCAACAAGCTAACGTCCCTGTCTCTGCCAATTTAACCGCACTGTTTTTCATTGATGGCTCCTTAGGTTGGGCTGTGGGACACGATGCCACTATCATGCACACCAAAGATGGTGGTAAAAATTGGCATCTCCAATACAGTGATACTGAAGGCGAAATTCCTTTGTTAAATGTTTGGTTTAAAAATGAGCTAGAAGGTTTTGCTATTGGAGCTTATGGCCTACTTTTACACACTATTGATGGTGGAAAAGCTTGGACGGATCAATCAGAAAAAACTGATAATCCGGATGGATTGCATTTGTACGACATAATTTTTATAAACAATGAAACGTTACTGATTAGCGGAGAGATGGGGTTAATTCTGCGCTCAGATAATGCTGGAAACAATTGGCAACAACTTCAATCACCTTATGAAGGTTCATTCTTTGGTGGTTTGTTTTTAGAGGCCAGTAATGAATTATTTCTTTATGGGTTGCGTGGGCATATTTTCAAGTCAGCTGATCTTGGGAATTCTTGGGAAGAGCTTTTTGCTGAGTCAACTGTAAGCCTAATGGGCGGAACAGTTCTAAATGATGGTCGTGTCGTTTTAGTAGGTAATTCGGGCACTATTTTAGTGAGTTCTGACAATAGAAGTCAGTTTAGCAGCTATATTCATAGCGACAGAATACCACTTAGTAACATCGTTGCGATTGATAATCATCAGCTTGTTTTAGTTGGGCAAAATGGTGTGCATTTAACAGACTTAAATGAATTAAAAAAATAATCCAAACTTGTTTAAAATCAATAAAAGGCATTTTGTATGGTACAAAAAAAGCGCTCTTCAGCATCGATTATTGAAAACTTATTATTTAATAATCGAAAGCTAGTCATTGCACTTTTTGTATGCATCACAATTTTTCTTGCATACCATGCTGCTCAACTTAAACCTGATGCCAGTTTTGAAAAGTTAATTCCTCTTCAACATCCTTATATTCAAAATATGATGTCACACCGAGATGACCTCGATGGGCTAGCAAATTTTATTCGTATTGCAGTTGAAACAACCGAAGGCGACATTTTCGACAAAGAATATTTAGCGACACTTGAGGAAATTAGTGACGTTGTTTTCTTAACACCAGGCATTAACCGATCTAATATGCGCTCACTTTGGACGCCTAATGTCAGATGGGTTGAGGTTACGGAGGAAGGTTTTCAAGGCGGAATTATTATTCCCGCAGATTATGATGGCTCAAAAGCTAGCATTGAAAAAGTAAAACAGAATATTTTGCGCTCGGGCGAAGTGGGACGCCTCGTTGCAGATAATTTCAAATCAACGATTATCTATGCTCCACTCTATGGAATTAACCCTGAAACTAATGCGCCACTTGATTACCATAAGTTTTCGCAACGTCTAGAACGGGATATTCGAGATAAATTTCAAGACAAAAAAATCAAGATACATATCGTTGGTTTTGCAAAAAAAGTGGGTGATCTAATTGATGGAGCAAAACAAATCGCCATATTTTTTGTGATGGCTTTTTTTATTACAGCAATTTTGCTTTTTTTATATTCACGCTGCATAAAAGGCACATTAATCCCATTATTTTGTTCCTTAGTTGCAGTGATTTGGGAGCTAGGATTATTACGTTTATTAGGGTTTGGATTGGACCCCTACTCAATTCTTGTGCCCTTTTTAGTGTTTGCAATTGCTGTGAGCCATGGCGTGCAAATCATGAATACGCTCACATTAGAAAGAATCAAAGGTGCGGACAATCTTACTGCTGCTCGCAATACATTTGCCATTTTATATGTACCAGGAATGATTGCATTGATCAGTGACGCAATTGGA
>JAUIKI010000292.1 GCA_030430875.1 Gammaproteobacteria bacterium
TCAAGTACACCTTGCATAGACATAGAGAGTGCTTCAGCAATTGAGGCTCTGGGTCTTTGGGAATGTTGATAGTTTTGAATGATGCCATCAAGTTGAGGTATTGCTTGTTGTATATTCTCTACCAGAGGTGCATTGTCTGGATGTAGCAACATCAAACTAGTTAGCGTATCCCCTTCAGCTTTTAGTGCACTGTCATCTATTTGATTGGCAGAGACACGAATTAATGAGTCAATAAAACAAGCATGAGGTGAAGGATAAGTTTCTGACATCCGATAAGCCAAGCCTTGTTGATAAGTATGAGCTGTCGTGGTGCTGAGTAAAAGATTACATTTTTCAGGACTATATTGATTCCATTTTTCACCATCAATCAGACTATTACAATACCACATCATGCGAACATCCTGCAGAACGGGTAGTGGAAATCTATGACGATATTTCTGAGCAAACTTTTGATGCAACATATTCGTAATTTTTGTCAGTTGATGCTTGGCATCTTGATGTTGATCGAGCCAATGATATAAAGCCTGATCTTGCGTCATGCAGTCTATCATAAATTTTTTATTTTTTTGAAGCCAGGTTAAAACAACCAGTGCTTGCCCAACACCTTTATTTGAATGGTTTTCAGCAAGCCATTTTAACAGTGGCAAACGCCAATCCATGAAGCTTAATACGAGAGCGCTATGACTGATATTTTGATTAAGGTCTTGCATTAAACTGTTTAGGCTGTCAGAGCTATTAATAAAGCTTTTAAGTGGTTCCGGCAAATCATTTTTTGCATGAATGTCGATCATCGGCTTAATCTTTTGAGCTAATCCTGAGGCCACATGATGCAAAGCTGAATACTGAGATTCTAGTTGGGTATATAGGTCGTTGATTAAGGGTAGTTGATTTGCAAGCCCGATAAGGCGGCGTTGGTAGTCACTTTCACTATTGCGCAGCTCTATTTCATCTTGGTTAGGTTCGATGAAGTATTGAATATCAACATAGGTAAAGAAATAATTAACGAGTGTGGCATTGTTTTTATCTTTAAACCACTCGATGAGATTTGTATTTTGAGCTTGCCAGTTATCAATCTTCCAAAAAGCACCAACACACTCTAGTTGATGAATCAGTGACTGGCCACAGTCGTTTGTTTTTTGCAAGAAGCTAGGCTCAAGAAAACTATCAAGTAGTTTAACGTATTCACCAAACTCAGCATAGGGGTTCTCTTTTTTGTATTCCTCACAGAAATCCTCGATTAGAATAAAGGCGTCGCCAAAGAATCTGAGATAGGCTTGTTTCCATTGTTGATAGTCAGGATTTGTCAGTCCAGCGGCAATGATAATGCTTTCATTTTGACACAACCATTCAGCTAAGCGGCCATAAAGAAGAGTAGGTGACTCATCGACTCCATCGGAGTCATGCTGATTTTCGCCAAAGTCCCCAGTTTGCCGCTTTTGTGCGGGTTGCAGATCTTTATAGAATTCTCTGGATTCACTTCTTTTCATAATGGTTACCTTGTGATGGTCCGTTTCTGTAGACTGAATGCTAAATATGCATAATTACAACTTCGATACTAACAAGAGAGTGGGCTTGTGTCAATATTTTTGCTAATCATGTGAGACATTGACCATACCCTCAAAAGTCAACCCAGGAAAATCGCGGTATATCATGATAATGCTGTGCATTTTATTGTGGCGGCCTGTGAGATTAACTGGAGATCGAAATGAAAGTGAATCAACGTCAATGGATATGGGCGCTCATACTACTAGCATTAAGCCAACCCACTTTTGCACATGGAGATGGATGTGTGTCGTATGGCACATTTTGCGTGTGTTACTTTAACTCGCTATCGCAGCAACCTGACAAAGAGATGCAGTTTTACTGCAATTCTAAGGCTACTGCAGCCGTGCAAATGCGTAATCATAACCTTATGTGTCGTGGGTTTATTTATGGCTCTGAGATTGGATCAGGCACGCTATCTTTTTTAGGTCCAGAGTCTAAGAAGATATTAGACACCTATTATTTT
>JAUIKI010000293.1 GCA_030430875.1 Gammaproteobacteria bacterium
AATGTTTTGAGATCACCCAACAGCTCATCGGCATAATCAGTAATTTTGATAAACCACTGCGGAATTTCTTTTTGTTCAACCAACGCACCCGAACGCCAACCTCGACCATCAATCACCTGTTCATTGGCAAGCACAGTTTGATCAACTGGATCCCAATTAACGATGGAATTTTTTCGATACACTAAACCTTTTTCGAGTAAGCGTAAGAAAAACCACTGCTCCCAGTGATAATACGATGAATCACATGTCGCAAGCTCACGCGACCAGTCATAGGCAAACCCCAAACGTTGCAATTGCTGCTTCATATAAGCAATGTTGTCATAAGTCCAATCAGCTGGATGCACGTTGTTTTTTATCGCCGCATTTTCAGCTGGCAAACCAAAAGCATCCCAACCGATGGGCTGCAAGACATTTTTGCCCAGCAATCGTTGAAATCGTGAAATCACATCACCGATGGTATAGTTTCTGACGTGCCCCATGTGCAACTTTCCGCTGGGATAAGGAAACATGGATAAACAATAAAATTTTTCTTTGTCTGAATCTTCGGTTACTTCAAAGGCACGAGATTGCTCCCAATGTGCTTGAATTTCTGCTTCAATTTGATGCGGTTCGTATGGCTTGTTCATTGTCATCTGTGATTGACTCGATATTTTTGTTAATATTTCAGGAATATATCCCGTAAACGACCCATTTTACGAAGAAAACTCTAACTTTTATAGTGATTTAACCAATCAAATGACGACAAACAACGCTAAATCATCAAAATCTACACCTCAATCCTGGCAAGACGTCGACTGGCAGCGGTTATTCACACAACTCACTTGGAATGCAGATGGACTAATTCCTGCAATAGCACAACAATATGATAGCCTGGACGTGTTAATGCAGGCTTGGATGAATCAAAAGAGTTTGCAAGAAACACTGCTCACAGGACAAGTATGTTATTGGTCACGATCGCGACAAAAACTATGGCGAAAAGGTGAAAGCTCAGGACAAATTCAGCACTTCAAACGTTTACGTTTTGATTGCGATGCAGATTGTCTTTTGTTGTTAGTTGATCAAACAGGGCCTGCCTGCCACACAGGTCGTCGCAGCTGTTTTTTCTATGAACTAAGTGGTGGCGATGTAATCAAAACCTCTGAACCAATGATTGACCCGACTCAACTTTATCCAGGCAAAAAAAACACATGATAAAATTCATGTTGATTAGTTTAATCAAACTCTATCGCCTGACATTAAGTCCGTTCATAGGACAACAATGTCGATTTGAGCCCACCTGTTCACGCTATTGCGAAGAGGCTATTCAACAACATGGTGCTATCAAAGGATTATTCATGGGGCTGAAAAGGCTGTCGCGCTGCCACCCTTGGGCTGACGGTGGTTATGATCCGGTTCCAGGTCATAACCACCCTGACAAAAAACTTTGTCATCATAAATAATGGCACTAATTACAGCAATCTCAATGATGTAACAACCCCATAATCCATTAACCAGGAGTCTTATATGCTTGATCAACGCATCTTAGAATTTTTAGTCTGCCCTGCCACAAAAGCACCATTGATTTATGACCAAGAACATCAAGAATTGGTCTGCAAAGCCAGTGGTCTTGCCTATCCAATTCGTGATGACATTCCAGTTTTACTAGAGTCTGAAGCACGTCAGCTAACTTTGGATGAAAAAGAAAAGTGGGATAAGTCAGCTAAATAAATCCATGAATGCTTTTCTAAAAACATCTATACGGATCGTTATTTTTTTATGCATGTTCATGCAAACGTCATTATATGCAGGTGCCGTTAAACAAGTGGTGTTAATCCATGGCCTTGCGCGCTCATCTGAATCATTTGAAAAAATTCAGCAACAGTTAGTCGACCAAGGCTACACAACGTGCAATGTTTCTTACCCTTCGACTGAACATTCCATAGAAACATTGGTGACTGAACATGTGTTGCCGGAGATTCAGAAATGCTTCGGTAAAAATTCACATAAGCCTATCAATTT
>JAUIKI010000027.1 GCA_030430875.1 Gammaproteobacteria bacterium
TGGAATTTTGGCGACGAGCGATTTGCACGAAGAATTGCAAGACATATTGTGAAGGCTAGACAAGAAGTTGACATTTTATCAACAAAGCAATTAGCAGATATTGTGAGGGAAGCTGTTCCTTTTTATGAGAAAAACAAACATCCTGCAACGCGAGTGTTTCAAGCAACTCGAATTTTTATTAATCATGAGCTGGATGATTTGGTTATTTTTTTAGAGAAGGTAATTGATTTATTAAAGATTGGTGGGCGCTTAGTTATCATCAGTTTTCATTCACTTGAGGATCGATTGGTGAAACGTTTTATGGTCAAAGAAAGCCGTGGAAAAAAATTACCTAAAAATATTCCTATCATCATTGATGAGCCTAAACTTCGATTGGCTGTTATTGGTAAAGCAATTAAACCTTGTCAGCAAGAGGTCGATCAAAATGTTCGAGCACGCAGTGGGATTATGCGAATTGCTGAGCGAATAGCATGAAATGGTGAATAATATGAAATCACAATCTCAACAAATAAACCATGAAGTTGGAATGCCTTTTAGTAGTGCTTTTCTCGTGGTATTACTGGCGATCTTAGTTTTTATTTCTGCCGTGAGTATTGTCTATTCAACCCATGTGAGTCGTATGTTGATTAACGAATTGCAAGAGTTACAAAAATCTCGAGATGACTTTCAAATAAAATGGGGACGATTATTGTTGGAACAAAGTGCTTGGGCAGCACCCAATCGAATTGAGCAAGTTGTTTCCCAAGATCTTGGTATGAAGGTGCCAGAAACTGAAGATACTCAGATGATTGTAATTGAAAAATGAAACGAAATTTATATAGCACTCAACATGAGCCATCAACATGGCGACACCAATTTACTATCATTGGTCTGCTGATTGCTGCATTAGTTGTGGCTTATAGCGTTGTTAGGCTGCAAATTTTTGATCAGGCTTTTTTGCAAGATCAAGGAGATGCTAGAGCGTTACGTCATCAAGTGATTAATGCACATCGAGGTATCATTACTGACCGAAATGGTGAGCCGCTTGCTGTGAGTACACCCGTTTTATCAATTTGGTCTAATCCAAAAGAATTGATTAAAGCTAAACAGCAATTACCAATACTTGCCAAGCTTATGCATATTGATTTGAGCGTGTTGAAAGCAAAGCTTAAAAAAAGTTCTCATCGAGAGTTTATGTACTTGCGTCGACAGATGATTCCAGAAGAAGCAAATAAAATTTTGCAAGAAAAGATTCCAGGGATTTATTCGATTGAAGAATATCGGCGTTATTACCCGTCAAGTGAAGTTGTATCACATCTCATCGGATTTACTGATATTGACGATAAAGGCCAAGAGGGTTTAGAGCTTGCCTATGATGAAGAGTTAAGGGGAGTGCCAGGGACAAAACTTGTGATGAAAGATCGGCATGGACGTGTTATTAAATCTTTACAAGTTTTAAAAAATGCCAAAGAAGGTAATCCGCTTAGCTTGAGTATCGATTTACGAATTCAATATTTAGCTTATCGAGAGCTCAAAGCAGCGATTAAAGAGTCAAATGCTCAATCAGCCTCCGCAGTTATATTGGATGCACAAACCGGTGAAATACTCGCGATGGTGAATCAGCCTTCATATAATCCGAATGATCGCAGTCAAATTTCTACAGGCGCTATGCGTAACCGAGCATTAACAGATGTGTTTGAGCCTGGTTCTACAATTAAGCCATTCACAGTGCTTGCTGCATTAAGTACAGGTGACTGGGCGCCTGAGACTATGGTGAATACGAATCCAGGGCATATCGTAATTAGTGGTCACAAAATCAGTGATCATCGTAATTATGGAGTTATTGATATTTCTCATGTGATATCTAAATCTAGTAATGTTGGTGCAACAAAGCTCGCACTTTCAATGGAGCCAGAAACATTGTGGGAAACATTGAATGCTGTTGGTTTTGGGCGTGAGCTTGGCATCGATTTTCCTGGTGAGTCAATTGGTATTTTGCCTGTTCGGACTCGTCGATGGCGTCCAATTGAATTAGCAACATTATCGTATGGTTATGGGTTGGCAGCAAATACACTACAGTTAGCTAGGGCTTACACCATTTTTGCTGATCCTGGTAAGTTGGTTAATGTGTCATTGTTTCGCTTAAAGCCTAGTGAAGTCACTAAAGTTAATATTGATAAAGCACAAGGAATAGATCCAGAAAAAATTTTATTGGTTCGTGATATGTTAGAAAAAGTAGTCCAGCCAGGTGGAACTGGCACTAGAGCAGCAATTCCTGGTTATCGTGTTGCTGGAAAAACTGGAACAGTGCGCATGTCAGGACCTAATGGTTATATAGAAGATAAATATATGGCAATTTTCGCCGGATTTGTTCCGGCAAGTCAGCCGAGATTGGTTGGAGCAGTGATTGTTCGTGACCCTGAAGGGAAATATTATGGTGGTGAGGTTGCTGCACCTATTTTTTCAAAAATCATGGCAGGAGCTTTGCGTGTTTTAGATATTCCGCCAGATGAAATTGAAAAAAATAATTTACATTTAATTCCGTCAGTCACTGAAAATATAAATGATTCAGCAAATTTATAATAGTAATGAAAACTTTGGGAAAAATTTTTGAAAAATTATCAGAAAGCTCAGAGATTATGATAAATTCACAATATTCGGTTGAAAAAACGGCCGATGTTTTAGATATGCATTTAGATAGTCGACTGTTAGCAGCGGGTGATGTTTTTTGTGCGCTTCCTGGAAAACTTCAGCATGGTATTGATTTTGCTGAACAAGCGATGGATAAAAAAATTATTGCTATATTGGCAAATGATGATGAAAAAACCCGTGAGTTTGTTCGAACTGATTTGCAGAATAATATCCCTGTTATTCAAGTGAAAAATTTTTCTGAAAATGTTGCAAGTTTTGCTGAGTGGTTTTTTGACTATCCAGCAAAATCAGTTGAGGTTATTGGTGTTACTGGTACAAATGGTAAAACATCGGTAACGCAATTTATTGCAAATATTTTGAATGCATTAGGGCGTGATTGTGGCGTGATTGGAACGTTAGGATATGGATTTTCACATGACTGCTTGTCTCATGCATCATACCAATCGCCGACGACGCCTGATGCAATTAATGTGCAACGAATCTTTTCAAAACTGGTTGATGGCATTAGTTTTCCAGGAAAAAAAGCATCGATAGTTGCAATGGAAGTTTCATCGCATGCGTTGGATCAAGAGCGATTGAGCACTGTGGTATTTAACCAAGCTATTTTTACTAACATTTCCCGCGATCATCTAGACTACCATCATTCATTTGATGCATATTTAACAGCAAAAACTAAATTATTCACATCAAAAGACTTAGCTGTAGCAGTGATTAACGTTGATGATGATCATGCTGACTCATTTCAAAATATTTTGGGAGACAATGTCACGTGTTATACCTATAGCACATATCAATCTACTGCAGATGTTTATGCAAAGAATATTACATTTTCTGAGACAGGAATATTGGCGGATATAGTGACCCCTTGGGGGGAGTTTGTTTTATCGACAACACTGCTGGGTAGATTTAATTTAAGTAATCTGTTGGCAGCGGTGACAAGTGTCTCTGCAAAAGGTCATGATATAAAGTTAATAGAGAAATCGCTGACAATGTTAACCAGCTTGCCTGGTCGTATGCAGTCAATCAGTGCGCCAAATTATCCAACAATTATTATTGATTATGCACATACACCTCATGCACTTGAATCTGCATTGGCTGCAGCAAAGGAACATTGCCAAGGAAAAATTTGGTGTGTTTTTGGTTGTGGAGGCAGTCGAGATATAGGAAAGCGTGCTTTGATGGGTGAGGTTGCTGAAAAGTATGCCGATTTCTTAGTGGTAACTGATGATAATCCACGCTTTGAGTCATCTTCAGTAATCATTGATAACATTTTAAAAGGCATTAAAAATCCGTCACTAGTGCATGTTGAGTCTGATCGAGAATTAGCAATTGCCTATGCAATTAACTCAGCTAACGTGACTGATTTAGTGTTAGTTGCTGGAAAGGGGCATGAGAATTATCAGGAGATCAATGGAGAGCAATATCCATTCAGTGATCAAGTAATTGTTGAGTCAGTAATGGCCGCAATAAATCCAGGGCAGTCATTATGATAAAAACATTACGACTTTCTGATCTTGCAATGGATTTGTCGGCGACGCTAAAAAATGGTGATGCAGTGTTTAATCATGTTTCAATTGATAGCAGAACAATAGCAGCTAATGATTTGTTTGTTGCAATAGTGGGAGTTAATTATGATGGGCATAGATTTGTTAGTTATGCGGAAAAAAATCAGGCAAGTGCTTTAATTGTCGAGCGAGATGTTGAGACTCATTTGCCTTATTTGTTAGTTGACAATACTACAAATGCACTCGGAAAACTTGGAAAAATTAATCGCGATGCGTTTGAGGGAAAGATTGTTGCAATTACTGGCAGTAGTGGAAAGACATCAGTTAAAGAAATGTTAGCGAGTGTGTTGAATGCGGAACATAATGTTTATGTTACGAAAAAAAATCAAAATAATGAGATTGGTGTGCCGTTGGCATTGCTTGATTTAACGAATGAATATGATGTGGCTATTTTGGAACTTGGAGCGAGAAAGCGTGGAGATATTCGCTACCTTGTTGATTTCGTTTGTCCAAATGCAGCATTAATTACTAATGTTAGCAGTGCGCATCTAGAAACATTTGGTTCAACTCAAGGAATTGCAGAAACAAAAGGTGAAATTATTGACGGTGTTGTCCCTTCTGGGCATGTGTTTATCAATGCTGATGATGACTTTGCAGAAGATTGGATGAATCGAGCCTTGAGGTATTCAGTAA
Source organism: Gammaproteobacteria bacterium (assembly GCA_030430875.1). GTDB lineage: Bacteria > Pseudomonadota > Gammaproteobacteria > Pseudomonadales > JAUIKI01 > JAUIKI01. The sequence goes on from JAUIKI010000027.1 coordinate 4,830, forward strand.
CACAGTTTAGCCAAAAAAATGCTCAAGCAGATTTTTTTGCGAGCAATCTCAATGTTGATTCTACTGGTTGCTATACATTCACGATGCATCACCATGAAGATATGATTGATGTATATTTACCCTTGCCAGGTATTCATAATGTGATGAATGCATTAGCTGTTGCAAGTATTGCTAGTCACCTTGGTGTGCCATTAGAAAAAATTCAAAGTGGATTAAAAATATGTGGGGGAGTTTCTGGTCGCCTCAATGTTTTACATTTATCAAAAAATATCACGTTAATTGATGATACTTATAATGCTAACCCTGCATCAACAAAAGCGGCAATTGATGTTTTATCACAGGCTGATGGAGAAAAGTGGTTGGTCTTTGGTGATATGGGTGAACTAGGAGAAAAATCTGATATTTTTCATTCTGAAATAGGCTCTTATGCAAAACAACAAAATGTTGATGCAATCTTTGCTGTTGGTGAGCATGCTGCATCTGCTGTGAGATCATTTGGTGAAGAGAATTCACGTCATTTTTCATCAAAAACTAGTTTGATGGAAGCAATTTATACAAAATGTTTAGAGCAAGATAGAGAGGGTTATGCCGTCACGCTATTAATCAAGGCGTCACGTTTTATGCATTTCGAAGACATTGTTAATCATCTTAAAGGACTAAAGGAATGTTAACCTGGCTTGCTGATTACTACAGTCATTCATACGGTTGGCTCAATGCATTCCAGTATTTAACTCTGCGAGGAATATTGAGTGTACTAACTGCATTGACTATTTCTCTGTTTCTTGGGCCTGTTTTTATAAGACGTTTGGGTAAGAAACAAATTGGTCAGGTTGTGCGTGATGATGGTCCTCAAAGCCATTTAATCAAATCTGGAACGCCGACTATGGGCGGATTGCTGATTCTTGCCTCTATTTTATTTGCAACACTTTTATGGGGCGATTTATCAAACCACTATTTGTGGATTGTTTTGATTGTCACTGTTGGATTTGGGTTGATTGGATGGCTAGATGATTACTTGAAAATTTCTCGAAAAAATTCTAAGGGATTGCCTGCACGTTGGAAATATTTTTTACAGTCAGTTCTCGGTTCAGGCACTGCAATGATTTTATTTTATTATGCAAGCACACCTGCCGAAACTCAGTATATTCTGCCGTTTTTTAAAGATGTCGTTATCAGCCTTGGCTGGGGCTATATTTTGCTAACCTATTGCGTAATTGTTGGTGCTAGCAATGCTGTTAATTTGACGGATGGACTAGATGGTTTAGCAATCATGCCTGCGGTGATGGTTGCAGGAGGGCTGGGTGTTTTTGCTTATTTATCAGGTCACATGCAATTCTCATCTTACCTGTTAATTCCTTATATTGCTGATGCAGGTGAATTAATTATATTTTGTAGCGCCATCATGGGTGCTGGTCTTGGATTTTTGTGGTTTAACACCTATCCAGCGCAGATTTTTATGGGTGATGTTGGTGCATTAGCATTGGGCGCAGCGTTAGGGACGCTTGCTGTCATTGTAAGACAAGAGTTAGTGCTATTTATTATGGGTGGTGTTTTTGTGGTTGAGACAGTCTCAGTAATGATGCAAGTGACATCATTTAAATTGACGGGTAATCGCGTCTTTCGAATGGCGCCGATTCATCATCATTTTGAATTAAAAGGTTGGCCAGAGCCTCATGTGATTGTACGGTTTTGGATCATGTCATTGATGTTGGTTTTGATTGGCTTGGCTACGTTAAAAATACGCTAAAAATAGGAATTATATTAGGTGAATGCATTAATGAAAAACAAGCAAAGTAATGAAAAATTTACTGTGATTGTCGGTTTGGGTCAAACCGGTTTTTCGTGTGCAAAATTTTTGGCAAAGCGACAACAATCATTTGTTGTGATTGATAGTCGAGAAATGCCACCTTACTTACTAGCATTCAAACAATTGTTTCCAGATGTTCTCGTGTCTCTTGGAGAATGGAATGAAGCTTTAATTAATCAAGCAGACGAATTGATTATAAGTCCTGGCGTTGCATTGACTGAGCCTTTCATTCAGCGTGCAATTGCAAATGGAGTATCAGTTATCAGTGATCTGGATTTGTTTTGTGAAAACATTAGTGCGCCGATTGTTGCGATTACGGGCAGTAATGGTAAAAGTACAGTCACAGAGTTGCTTGGCGAAATGGCAAAGGCTGCAGAAAAAAATGTAGGTGTTGGTGGAAATATTGGGATTCCAGTTTTGGATATGTCAGATGATCATGATCTTTATGTGCTTGAGCTCTCTAGTTTTCAATTAGAAAGTGCGCATAGCTTGAGGCCAAATGTAGCGTTGCTTTTAAATATCTCACCAGATCATTTGGATAGATATGATGATCTTTTGCAATATCAACAGGCCAAGCAACGAATTTTTCATGATTGTGATTATGCAATTTTTAATCGAGAAGATGCATTGACAAATCCAATGATTAAGCCAAAAAAAGCAGCAATTAGTTTTGGATTGGATTATCCGAAGGCTGATTCATTTGGATTGATTACTGAAAATGACACATCGTGGATCGCTTATTCAGACCAAAAGCTATTAGCAATCGATGAATTAAAGTTGCGTGGAATGCATAATGTCGCAAATGTTTTGGCTGCGTTATCAGTTGGCTATCTGTTGAATTTTCCAATGCAGGTAATGCTTGAGGTGTTAAAAAGTTTTACTGGATTAGCACATCGTTGTCAATGGATTGCATCCATCAACTCTATTGAGTTTATTAATGACTCAAAAGGAACAAATGTCGGCGCGACAGTTGCTGCAATTGAGGGTTTTTCATCAACGCTGCAAGGAAAAATTGTACTTATCTTGGGTGGAGAAACAAAAGATCAGGATTTTTATCCATTAATTTCACCCGTAGAAAAATATGTACGCCATGTGGTTTTACTTGGCAAAAATACTCACGAAATTGAGCAAGTGTTAGGTGATTCAATTGCATGTTCTCGCGTTTTGACAATGCATGAAGCTGTTTTTTCTGCATTTGACGTTGCAATACCAGGCGATTGTGTTTTGTTATCGCCAGCATGCGCTAGTTTTGATTTATTTAAAGATTATAAAGATCGCGGTTGCCAGTTTATTTCAGCAGTTGGTGAGCTGCAGTTAGCTTATGAGAATAATGATGATTAGATCAAAAAGAAATATCTCGATTGATCGAATTCATATTTTACAATGTGACCGTGTTGTATTATTTACAACATTAGCATTGGTGTTACTCGGATTAGTGATGGTGTTTTCTGCCTCAGTAGACATCAGTTATCGAAGGTATCACAACACCTTCCATTATTTTAACCGACAATTAATTTATTGCGCAGCTGCATTTTTTCTTGCGTTAGTTACTATTCGAATCCCGATGAGTTGGTGGCAAAAAATGTCAATGCCTCTTTTACTTTTGGGGGTATTTTTATTGTTGATTGTATTAGTGCCATTTATTGGGCATGAAGTGAATGGAAGTAGAAGATGGTTAAATTTTGGTTTTTTTAATGTGCAACCATCCGAGATGGTAAAGATAGTTTTGATTTTATATTTAAGTGCTTATTTGGCAAAACATTTAAATGAAGTTCGTGAAAAATTATCTGGTTTTTTAAGGCCATTAATAATTGTAATGTTTTTGATGGCATTATTAGTTGTTGAGCCAGATTATGGATCAGCAGCCGTTATATTTGCTACTGCCATGGGGGTTATTTTTCTTGCAGGAGCAAGGTTAAGTGCATTAATTACATTTTTTGTCGTCTGTTTTGCAACTGTTACTTCCATTGGTTTGATGCAGCCTTATTTATTATCGAGACTCAATTGTTTTGTGAGCCCTTGGGCCGATCCGTTTAATTGTGGTTATCAACTAACACAATCGATGATCGCTTTTGGACGTGGACATTGGTTTGGCTTGGGTCTGGGGAATAGTGTTCAAAAGTTGGCATATTTGCCTGAAGCAGTGACTGATTTTATTTATGCAATTTTGGCTGAAGAGTTGGGGGTATTTGGCAGCATTACAGTAATTGCTTTATTTGGTGTGCTTATCATGCGTGCGATGTTAATTGGTAAAGCCGCTGAACAAATTAGACAGTATTACCATGCCTATGTTGCTTATGGCATCGCATTGCTTCTCGCTTTCCAAGTTTTTTTCAATATTGGTGTAAATACTGGACTCTTGCCAACGAAAGGATTGACTTTACCTTTATTAAGCTATGGAGGCAGTAGTTTAATTGCATCCATTTTTGCAATTGCATTATTAATTCGTATTGATTATGAAGTTAAAAATTTATTGAATAAATCACACCATTTTTCTACAAAGCGGGTGAGAAATTATGGTTAGTAAACAAAAAAATACAGTGTTAATAATGGCAGGTGGTACAGGGGGACATATTTTTCCTGCTTTGGCTGTTGCAGAAGATTTACGAGAAAATCAAGTGGATATTGTTTGGTTAGGTACGAAAGATGGCCTTGAAGCTGATCTGATTCCGAAACATGATATCCCACTATATTTTTTAAGCGTTACTGCCTTGCGAGGTCGCAATGTGTTTGGTCAATTTGTTTCAATTTTTAAACTTATTTGGGCATTTTTCCAAGCATTAATAATAATTATTAAAGTCAAGCCACGTTGTGTGTTGGGCATGGGTGGATATGTAAGTGCACCAGGTGCGATGGCTGCGTATGTGCTTAGAAAACCAATCATCATACATGAGCAAAATGCTGTGCTTGGTATGACAAACCGATGGATTGCCAAAATTGCCCAGCATCGTTTTGAAGGATTTCCTCAAGTGTTTGAACAAAAGAAAAATACGACATATGTTGGAAATCCAGTTCGTCGTGACATTGTCCATATGTTGAAACCAAAATTACGATATAGCCAACGTAAAGGGCGTCTTCATTTGTTGGTATTAGGGGGCAGCCGAGGTGCAACATGGATTAATGATGCTATTCCACAAGTGCTTACAACATTATCACCAAAAGATTGGCCGGAGATTTGGCATCAAACTGGCCAAAAAGATATGACAAAAGTTCAGCATGCATACCAAAAATTATCCATCTGCGCCAAAGTTGAACCCTTCATTGATGATATGGCTAAAGCGTATGCATGGGCTGATCTTGTCATTAGCCGTTCGGGGGCTTTGACCGTTTGCGAATTGATGGCAGCAGGTGTCGCGGCTATTTTAATTCCTTACCCTCATGCTGTGGATGATCACCAAACTAGAAATGCATTATTTTTGCAGCAAATTGGTGCTGCGTTTGTATTACAGCAATCTGCTGAAGCTACCGAAAAATTGACAGAGTTAATGACAGTGGGTATGAAGCAACAGGAAAAATTATTGGTAATGGCCGAGCTTGGTCGCAATGCTGCAAAAATTGATGCAACTGAACAGATTGTAGCGCATTGTTTGGAGTTATGTCATGGTTAAATCACAATTGAATCGATTTGAGCGACCTGAGATGAGGCGAATTCGTCGCATTCATTTTATTGGTGTTGGTGGCTCTGGTATGAGTGGAATCGCTGAAGTTTTATTAACCCAAGGGTATGAAGTAACAGGGTCTGATCAGCGAGAAACCGTAGTGACTAAACGCCTTGAATCATTAGGAGTTATGATTGACTATCAACACAATCCATCACAAGTTGATGGTGCTGATGTGGTAGTGGTTTCTAGTGCTATTCATTCAGACAATCCTGAATGGCAGCATGCAAAGCAACAACGAATCCCTGTGGTGCCACGAGCTGAAATGTTGGCGGAACTAATGCGGTTTCGTCATGGAATTGCCGTTGCAGGATCACATGGGAAAACGACAACAACCAGCATGGTTGCATCAATTTTGGCAGAAGCTAAGCTTGATCCAACATTTA
>JAUIKI010000028.1 GCA_030430875.1 Gammaproteobacteria bacterium
AAGTTGCCAATCAATTTGAGTTTCAAGATGTGCGTGATGATGTGGTTTATAACTATTTTTCGTTGGCGCCTGGCGAAACAAAAATATTTCGTATTTTGGTAAACGCTGCATTTAAAGGTGAGTTCTATCTGCCTGGTATTTCAGTCGAAGCGATGTATGACGCGAGTAAAAACGCATTAATCGCTGGTAATAAAATTCATGTGGTAGAAGAGCTGACGAAAAATGTAGCTACGACACCTGATGACAATGACGTATCTAAACAAGCAGAACAGTCTGAAGATTCTGCTAGTCAAGCTGTTGTAGATGACGTGACTTCAATACCTGATGATAATGTGGTTGAAGAAACAGACTCAGAAGCTGTTGAGGAGAATTCAGCGACTATAGATGAAAATAGTGAAGTGGTTGTTGATACTGATGAAACTAATACACCATCATCCCCTTTGCCCTAGTCATTGATAAGAGCGGTTGTGATGACGATCGCAGCCGTTCTTAAATAATGAAAGAGTTTAAGATGTTGTGACACTCGCTAGAAAAAAAATTAAACGCTATTTAAAGAGGGCTTTTTATCTCTCAAGCCTTATTTTCGTCGTGTATTTTTGGTTTTGTTTGCCTGATCCATTATTTGATCAGACATTTTCTCCGGTAATATATAGCAGAGAAGGTAAATTACTGGGCGCACAAATTGCCACAGATGAGCAGTGGCGATTTCCTGTTATCAAAACATTGCCTGATAAGTTTATTAAGTGCATTACCACTTACGAAGATAAACGTTTTTATCAACATATTGGTGTTGATCCGCTTGCTGTTTTGCGTGCAATTAAATTAAATATTCAAGCAGGTGGTGTTGTCAGTGGTGGCAGCACGATTACCATGCAAACCATTCGGCTTGCCCGTAAAAATCCATCCCGTACTCTTGCTGAGAAGTTTATTGAAGCAGTAATGGCAATTCGTTTGGAGTTGCGCTATTCCAAAGAAGATATTCTTAAATATTATGCCAGTTATGCGCCATTTGGGGGTAACACTGTTGGGCTTGAAGCTGCTGCATGGCGTTATTTCCAGCGAAGTCCTGATGAATTATCTTGGGCAGAAAGTGCCACACTTGCGGTATTGCCCAATAGTCCATCGTTGATTCATCCTGGAAAAAATGATGACAAGCTTAGGGAAAAACGTGATCAATTATTAAAAAAATTATATGAAATGGAGGTGTTGAGTCAAACAGATTATGAGCTTGCCTTGCTAGAGCCTTTGCCAAATAAACCTAAACCATTGCCACGACTTGCTCCACATTTGCTGGCGACATTGATTCAAAAAAACACACACATAGATCAGCATTTTCAGACAACGCTTGATTATCAATTACAAAAAAATATTCAAAAGGTAGCAGCGCGTTATGCCAAAACCTTGCAAAATAAAAACATTCATAACCTTGCCGTTTTGGTTATTGATAACCAAACGTTTGAAACAGTCGCCTACATTGCTAATTCGCCAATTGGTGATCCTTATCAGCATGGACATGCAATAGATCTTCTGCATAGCCATCGAAGCACGGGAAGTATTTTAAAGCCTTTCTTATTTGCTGCTTCAATTGAAGCGGGAGAGATTTTGCCTAATACATTGCTTGCTGACACACCGATTCACTATCCAGGGTTTACACCAAAAAACTACGATCGAACTTATCAAGGTGCAGTTCCAGCGAAACAAGCACTGACTCGTTCATTAAATATTCCTGCAGCAAATTTATTGAGTCAGTATGGTGTTGCAAAATTTCAAGCATTGCTGACAAACATGGGGATGACAACGTTGCATCGTTCACCAAAGAATTATGGCTTAACTTTGGTGTTGGGTGGGGCAGAAGGTACGCTGTGGGAAATAACCAGCATGTATGCAAATTTAGCCATGCTGTCATCACAATCTCGACATGACAACATTAGTTTTTATCAGATGCCAATTGTTGAAAAAAATGCCAGTACGGCGACTGAAAATAACGTGGAATTAAGTTCAGCAACTTCATGGATGACGCTGCAAATGTTGCTTGATGTCAAACGACCAGGAGTGGAAAGTTTTTGGAAAAAATTCAGTACATCGCAGAAAATTGCTTGGAAAACAGGCACAAGTTTTGGTCATCGAGATGCTTGGGCAGTCGGCGTGACACCAGATTATACCGTTGGTGTTTGGGTAGGTAATGCAGATGGCATGGATAATCCTGAGTTAGTTGGTGTTAAATTAGCAGCGCCATTGTTGTTTGATGTGTTCAATCAGCTTCCTGAAAAATCACGTTGGTTTGAAAAACCTTATTGGAGAATGAAAAAAATCTTAATTTGTAAAAATGATGGTTATCTTGCAACAAAATCATGTGAGTCGATGTCTTACCAGATTCCAATTTCAAGTCATTTTAATAAAACGTCCCCATATCATCAATTAATTCATTTGGATAAAACTGGAAAATGGCGCGTACACAGTAAATGTGAATCTGTAAATAAAATGCAACACAAAAATTGGTTTGTTTTGCCGCCGCATCAAGCTTACTTCTATCAACAATCACATCCTAATTATCATTCATTGCCTGATTGGCGAGAAGATTGCATTAGTCAACAAAGTACTCAAAGTGCTGTGAATTTTAAATTATTATATCCGGCAGAAGACACACAAATTTATCTACCAAAAGATATTGATGGCGAGCAGTCTAACGTCGTATTCCATGCAATTCATCACGACCCAAATGCTTCTATTTTTTGGCACATTGATAATCATTATTTAGGTGAAACCAAAGTCTTCCATCAATTGCCAGTTTATGTTGAACCAGGCATTCATGTGCTAACTTTGGTTGATGAATCTGGTCAAAAAATTCAACGAAAATTTATTGTTATTGGAAATTGATTTGTTTTTTATAAAGCTAAATCTGCTTATAATCCTAGCTTAATTTTTTAAAGTCAAAAAATTGAGACCATTGCCTTTTAATGCAATGGTCTCAAATTGCATAATACCTGCAATTTAGCTACACCTTTGTTTCGTAATATTTGCTTAATATTATTTATCCGAGTAAATGTTATGAATGAAGTATTAATATCCAACAATGCCACGAGAATGGTGTTTTCGCGTTTATTTTGTGGAGCAGTAGCTTGTATTATCTTAACAGTGTTAGCAGATTTTTTATTTTTTGATCATCTGTTGGGTTGGACTGTTGGTTTATTCTCTTTATTGCTAAACAGTGCAATTGTGATTTTCAACCGAGATGTACTTAGGTCGCGATTGGGTAAGTTGATTTTTATGATCAATATGTTGGTCAGTTTTTCTTTCTTTGAAACCGTTGGGCTGTTAGCTGTAATCTTGAATATAGTCGGTTTGATATCATTGATTGTATACGCTTCTGTTCCTGTCAAAAGCATCCACGAATTTTTTCAACACATTATTTTATGGGCGATTGGTTTTTATCGACCGATTATTCGCGATATCCAGCCCTTTTTTAGCTATATTCAAGTTTCCTCTCATCGACGAAGAATAATTGAGAATTGGACGCTGCCTTTGTTGTTAGCAGTTATTTTTATGGGATTTTTTGCTTTTTCAAATCCCATTATTGATGATTGGGTATCGATTGGAATGAATTCTCTTAGTGAGATTCATTATGTGAGAATTTTATTTTGGATAGTGGTGATTACTTTATGTTGGGCATTTATCTTGCCAAAATTAACGAAAAAGATCGCTAAACCCAAAACATCTCTTGTTGTTTTTGCTGAAAAAAGACAGTCAAAACCAGCAATGGTGACAAGGGCTTTAGTCTTATTTAATTTGATTTTCTTGGTTCAAACAAGTTTAGATATATCTTATCTCTGGTTGGGTGTTCAATTGCCCGATGGATTAACGTATGCTGAATATGCACAAAAAGGTGCTTATCCTTTGATTATTGTGACACTTTTGGCAGCAATTTTTGTGATGTATGCACTAAAGCCTGGGAGTCAATCTGAAAAATCTTTGCTGATTAGATGCTTGGTTTATGCCTGGATTAGTCAAAATATTTTGCTTACTTTTGCTAGCATATGGCGAACATTGCTATATGTTGAAGCCTATTCGTTGACTTATTTGCGTGTTATTGCATTAATTTGGATGGGATTAGTTGCTGCAGGTTTAGTGTGGATTATTGTTCGCATCATCTTGAAAAAAACCTCGGATTGGCTGGTGAATGTGAATGGGATAACATTATTGGGTGTGTTGGTGCTTTGTTGTTTTGTTAATTTCCCCGGCATTATTGCTGATTATAATGTGAGGCATTGTTTTGAAGCCACAGGTAAGGGGTTGCATTTAGATCGATTATATTTGGAATCCTTGGGGATCGAAGCATTGCCAGCCTATGCATGGTTGGAAGAAAATGCTGAACCACCTCTTCATGGTTTTACTGTAATAGACGTTGATTATTCATTTCACGCATTACAGCAAGAAATGCAAAACTGGCGAGCTTGGACTTATCGAAAACAACGTATTTATAACAGCCTGAGACCTTTGCGCTAAAAACAATGAAGAAAAAATGTGATGTTTGATCGCTGGTTAAATTGATTCCATCAAAAAAATCCTACCGGTTATCTATATTCAAGAAAATACTAGGAATTTTTTGCTAACGTTAATTATGTAGGCCATAAGCCAGATAAAAAATTAATTAGCCTCTGCGAGGAGTTTTTCCATGTTAACAAGAAAAATGAAATCAGTGATCAGTAGTGTTTTATTAGGATCTGCAATCTCATCAGTGGGGCATGCTTGTGAATCTTGGCCAACCTTTTGTCTTGGTTCACCTGCTCGTTGTATCACGCCGGGCTACCCTCAAGTGACAAATTCTCAAGAACATAAAGAACTGTGTGAACAGGTTTGTCATGGAGAATGGGTGTATTTAGGTGGTTGGTGGTCATATGCATCAGGGTGTGCGTACCAATAGCTTCAAATATTGAGCAAGTGGATAGTGAAACAAGTACAACACAGAGCCGAGTTTGTCACTTATCTTAACAGCAGTCCTATTTTAGGTTATATACGTCCAAGTCCAATTGATCTTCACTTTTCGCGACTACGCACGAGATAACAGCATCACCTGTTATATTAATTGCTGTGCGTGTCATATCTAGTAATCGATCAATACCAATGATTAATCCAATACCTTCAACGGGTAGGCCAACTTGTTGTAGCACAGTAGCAAGTGTTATTAGTCCTACTCCAGGAACACCTGCAGTACCAATAGAAGCAAGCGTGGCTGTCATTATCACCATTAAGTAGTCAATCAAGGTTAAATCAATTTGATAAAGCTGTGAAATAAAAACAGTGGCAACGCCTTGCATAATTGCGGTGCCATCCATGTTGATAGTTGCACCTAATGGGAGGGTGAAAGCGGCAATTTTGTTATTCACGCCCAATTTTTTCTCAACAACATTCAAAGTGATTGGCAAGGTGGCATTGCTGGATGCAGTGCTGAATCCAAATAACAAAACTGGGCGAAAATGCTTTAAAAATGTTAGCGGGTTAAGTCTTGCAAGTAGCACCAACATTCCCATGTAAATGAGGAGAAAGTGTAACAATAATACGATAATAACATTAGCAAAATAGCGACCTAAGTCACCTAAGATCCAAACTCCTTCATCAGCAAACAAACCAATGATGAGACAAAATACTCCAATCGGGGCAATGCGCATGATAAGAGAAATTAATGTCATCATCACTGTGTTGAGATCAGAAAAGATAGTTGAGAGCTTTTGTTTGACATTTGTAGGGCTTTTATTGATAGCAAACCCGAACAACAACGCAAAAACAATGATTTGCAAGATTTTGTTATTGCTCGATAACGACTCAAAAAGATTGCTGGGGAATATGTCGAGGATGACAGTTTTAAAGTCAGGTGCAGGAGAAGGTGAAAATGTTGTTTCAGTCTTTAACTCAGCATAGATTCCAGGTTCGAACCACAGTGAAACAATTAGCGCAAGACTAATTGCAAGTCCTGTTGTGATTAGATATAACCCAATTGTTTTGAGGCTGAGCTTTCCCAGTCGAGACGTATCATCAAGTGCAGTGACGCCGCAAATTAATGAGATGAGTACAACAGGAACAACCAGAAGTTTTAGTGCTTTGATGAAGAGTTTTCCGCCGATATCAAACAAACCATCAGTTAAATACAAATTGATAAACTGATTGTAAGCGTGTGGCAGGATTTCAGATCGACTGAACCATTCAAAAATACTGCCAAGAACAACCCCTGCAAACATAGCTAATAGAATGTTTCGAGTGAGGTTTTGAGAATGAGTCATACTGCTATTTTTTTTCTGGCATGATTAGCTTTGTTAAACTCATAAACCACATCACTAATGACATATCGCCACTGATGGAAATTTTTTGTTCTTGAATGCCTTGCATGAAAAGGTTCATTTTTGGTTTTTTTAATAATTCAAATGCATAATTTGCGTCAAAAAAACTAAGGGTTAAATTGGAATTTTCGTGTTGGCCAGTGATAGACTTTACTTGATTATTTGCAAAGACATAGTGTTTGGCAATGCGTTTGTCTTTAGTTTGGAATTGAATTACCACGTTTTTATCTTGAATTTTTTTTTGGAAATCAGGATTTTTTTTGCTTGCTTTTTTGAGTAATCGACCTAAAAACCATAAAAGTATTTTAAATTTCATTTCGTGTCCTGTCCTGTGATGATGCATGTGTTTAAAGCTTTATTTGTCATTTTTTACTGAAACAACTGTAAAAGATCATTTAAAAATTGTAAACCCTGCGGTGTGGCTTGTAAGCGATTTTTACATAAAAGTTGTTTTTGTTCGGCGTTTGCTATGGATTTTTCAATTATATGCAGAGGAAGTCCAGTCCGTTTTTCAAATAGAGCATAATCTACTCCATCAATTAATCGCAGTGTATTGAGCAAAAACTCCAATGGAAGGTCTTTTTCTGGAATAATTGATTTGCCAGCAGTGAATGATTTTTCAGGATCGAGGTAGTCGTTTGGTTGCTTATATTTCCATTGTCTGATGATGTTATCATTTTGTGTTATTTTACTGTGTGCACCTGCTCCGATTCCTAAATAATCACCAAACGTCCAATAGTTTATATTGTGACGGCATTGTAAGTTAGTTTTTGCATAGGCTGAAATTTCATATTGATGATAACCTGAATGTTTCAATAACTTTTGGCCTTCAGTTTGCATGGTCCAGAGCAGATCATCTTCAGGTAATGGTGGTGGAAATTTATAAAAATAGGTATTAGTTTCAATGGTGAGTTGATACCAAGATATATGTTCAGGATCAAGATTAATGGCTTGTTTTAAATCATGCAGTGCTGATGCTATTGATTGATTGGGTAAGCCAAACATCAAATCAAGATTTATGTTGTTAAATCCTGCTTTTCTTGCGATTTCATATGCGGACAGAGCTTGTTTGCCATCATGAATTCGCCCAAGGTCAATTAATGATTGGTTTGAAAAACTTTGTATTCCAATGGAAAGTCGATTAATCCCTGCTTTGCAAAATCCTGCAAATTTTTTTTCGTCAACAGTTCCGGGATTTGCCTCTAATGTGATTTCACAGTCAGCGGTTAAGCTAGTATTTTTATTGAGATAGATTAGTAACTTTTCAATGCTTGCTACACTGAGTAGACTGGGTGTTCCTCCACCAAAAAAAATTGATTGGATACTGTGATTTTGCAGTAGGTTTTTATCTTTTTCAAAATCACGAATTAATTGCTCAATATATTGTTCTTCTGGAAGATCACCTGTTTGTTTATGTGAATTAAAATCGCAATAAGGGCATTTTTTTACACACCATGGAATGTGGATATAAAGACTTAATGGTGGTAGTTCATGCTTATGCATGATGGATTTTTTGTGTCAATAGTTGGACTAATTTACGCATGGCTTGTCCGCGATGACTCAGCTGATTTTTAATTTCTATGGGCAGTTGTGCAGCACTTAAATGATGGGTTGGTACATAAAAAATTGGATCATATCCAAAGCCATCTTTCCCAGTGGGAGACGATAGAATAGTGCCTTCCCAGCTTCCTTTAGCAATTAAGGGTAATGGATCATCAGCATGACTGAGATAAACCAACACACAACAAAATCTTGCGGCTCTGTTTTCAATTGGAACGGATTTTAGTGAAAGTAATAGTTTTTTAATGTTCTCTGCATCTGATGCTTTTTCGCCAGCATAGCGTGCGGAAAAAACGCCTGGCTTACCTTGTAATGCATCAACCACTAAACCTGAGTCATCAGCAATTGCTGGTAGTTTTGTATGTAAGCAGGCATGGCGTGCTTTTAAAATGGCGTTTTCTACAAACGTAGAGCCAGTTTCTTCAACAGAGGAAACTTGGAAATCAGTTTGTGCAATGATGGATAGTGTTTTTAGTGATTTAAATAAAATTTTGAATTCATGTAATTTTCCTGCATTGTTTGTTGCAAGTACAATGTTTTTTTGATTCATCTTGTGACTCGATAGATTCCTAGTTCACCTAAAAAATTCGGCCAAATTTTTCCAAATTTACTGCGCTGATGTGCGTGGTTTAATATAACTTGATCCATTATGTGAATGTTTTTTTGGTGGCATAGGTTTTCAAAATCTTTAAATGTGCAAAGATGGATATTAGGCGTGTTATACCAGCTGTAGGGTAAGAATTTTGAAACTGGCATTTTGCCTTGAATTGAAATTTGGTAACGACAGCGCCAATGACCAAAATTTGGAAAAGTGATGATGGACTCTTTGCCAATTCGGAGCATTTCATCCAGTAGGACATCAGGGAATCGCACAGCTTGAAGCGCTTGAGTCATGATGACAGTATCAAAGCTTTGATCTGCAAAATTACTTAAACCCTCATCTAAATCTTGTTCAATGACATTGATGCCAGCTTCAATGCATGCGTCAATGTTGATGGAGTTAATTTCAAGCCCGTAGCCTGATATTTCCTGGTATTTTTCTAAGTAGGCGAGTAGCTCTCCTTTTCCACATCCCAGATCAAGGATGTGACTTTTTGCTTTAAGGTAATTAGCAATGATGGTGAAGTCGTTACGCATAATTAGTTACAGTAATCGTCATAGAATTTTTGTAAGAATCCACCTAATACATTTTGATAACGTTGATTAGGGATCAAAAAGGCATCATGGCCATGTTGTGCATTAATTTCTGCATAAGTAACTTGTTTACGTGCTTTCATTAAAGCATTGACAATTTCTCGCGAACGTTCAGGTGAAAATCGCCAATCTGAGTCAAATGAAATTAATAGGAACTGGCAATTAGCCTTTTTGAGAGCAAGGGAGAGATTGTGATCATAATCCAGTGCTGGATCAAAGTAATCTAGTGCCTTAGTCATTAGAAGATAGGTGTTCGCGTCAAAATATTCAGAGAAAGATTCGCCTTGATGGCGTAGATAGCTTTCAATTTGAAACTCGACATCAAAGCCAAAATTCAGTTTGCCTTCACGTAAATCTCGTCCAAACTTTTCTCGCATGGATTGATCTGAAAGGTAGGTGATATGCCCAACCATTCGTGCAAGCATCAGGCCTTTTTTGGGAGATGTATTAAATTCATAATAGTGACCATGGTGGAAGTTTTCGTCAGCCATGATGGCTTGGCGAGCAACCTCATTGAATGCAATATTTTGAGCGGTTAGTTTGGCTGCCGCAGCGATGACTACAGCACACTGTATTCGATTAGGAAAATCAATCGCCCATTGTATGGCTTGCATGCCACCTAGGCTTCCACCAATGACAGCAGCCCAGGATTCAATATGGAGTTTATCAGCAAGTCTAGCCTGAGTTTCTACCCAGTCTTTAACGGTAACAACGGGGAAATCGGGTCCATACGGCTTGTTGGTTTCTGGATTGATGGTTTGTGGGCCTGTGCTGCCATGACAGCCCCCTAGGTTATTGACACAGACGATGAAAAAATGATTTGTGTCGATGGGTTTTTGGGGGCCAATGTATTCATTCCACCAGCCAGGCTTTTTATCAGAAGAGCTATGATAGCCGGCAGCGTGTTGGTTGCCACTTAAGGCGTGACAAATTAATATCGCATTGGATTTGTTAGCATTGAGAGTACCATATGTTTCATAAATCAGTTGATATGAAGGTAATGTCCTGCCACATGCCAATAATAATGGCTCGTTGAATACAATAGTCTCTGGGCTGACTAAGCCAACCGACGTGTTAGTATCAATCTGCGACATGGTGTTATTTATTAATCAATATGTGTTTTTACAAACTACGCAGTCTAATCATCTTATCAGTTTGGTTCAAGCGCTTGATTCAATGATTATCTTAAACAGATAGATAGGCTTGTCAGCTGAGTTATCACAATCTATTTTTTACGAGAATAATGGATTTTGTGTGATTTTTACCAAGGATATAAACCAGGTGGTAGGTTTGTATATATGCTGAGAGGTTTTATCAGTAAAATATTAAGTAGCTGTATGGCGATTAGGACAAAAAACAGCGAAAAGTCGAGTCCGCCAAGTGGAGGGATCAATCGCTGTATTCTGATGAGGAGAGGTTGGCAAAGTTCTTTGATTAAGACCAAACCTGGGTGATGAGAATGTGGTGCGATCCAACTGGCAATGGCTAATATGATGATGGCAAAAAAGAAGATGGAGAGAATGGATGACCATGATCGCGTTGTTTAAGATCTTTTTCTTGTTTTGATAGTGATTGCGCTTCCTTTTTCT
>JAUIKI010000294.1 GCA_030430875.1 Gammaproteobacteria bacterium
TGGAATTACTTGATCGAGCTATTCAAAGCATTAAATTAGGAAAGTCCATCGAACTATCTGATATTAATAGCCATAAAACTGATATTAATTTACGTATTTGTGCACTGATTCCAGAAACATTTATTCCTGATGTCCATATGCGCTTAACACTTTATAAACGCATTGCAAATGCTGAAAATCAAGTTGAGTTAGATACCTTGCATGTTGAAATGATAGATCGATTTGGACTACTTCCACAGCCAGTTGAATATTTATTTAAAATTACCTGTTTCAAATTAATGGCACAAACACTTGGGATCGAGAAAATTGAAGCAAATCAACACGGCGCACGATTATGCTTTGCTCCTAATCCGAAAGTGGATCCCAATAGACTAATAAGCATGGTACAATCCAACCCAAGCCAATATCGATTTCAAGGCGCAGAACAATTTAGATTAATTGTTGAAATGGAATCCGCTGAAGAACGGCTAGAGCAAATTAATCTGTTATTAACAACATTGAATACATCAACGTGAAGATTCATTATATTTGGCTACTTTTAATTGCCTCTATTTTCCAGCCATGTATTGCAACTGAGAACAGCTGGATCCGCATTGATGTCTTTCAATTTTTGAATAAAAATACTCAAGTACCTGCAGTGGTACTATCTGAAAAACTGCCAAATATACCTCTAAAACCCATTGAACTATCTGAACATTCAACCAGCTCCTCTGATTCATCTGAGCTTTTTCAACAACTCGAGAGAGACCCTGAACTGGAAGAGTCTTTACAGGCATTAAACACAAATACTGACATGACTTTCATTCGACACGATGCCTGGTATCAACCTGTGGCTCGACAGCCAATCAGCATTTTGATGACTAATGACCAGGAAAAACACCAAATTAACACCTACTTAACCATACAGAATATTAGTGAGCAGCTTCATTCAACAACGTTTATCGTGAATTTAACAGATCTTGCAGACAAATCTAAAACGACTCTCAACTCGGCCGAAAACCGTCAACTTATTCAACAAAGCCACAGAATTATAGGTGAAAACGAGCTGCATCACTTCCAACTAGGTGACTTCACACTGCTAATTTCAATTACGCCATACATATAACATAGTTAAATCTACACGCATTGGGTCACAATGCATTAAAACGGAATATCATCATCAAAGTCTGCAAAATCTCCACCTTGTTGTGATGTGCTTTCTGCTTGTCCTCCTCCGCTTGATGTTGACGGCTGAGCTGATGATTGAGGCTCATTTGAATAGTCGTTATATGCATTTCGTGAATTTGCTCCAGTATCTGCAGAACCACGCGAATCCAACATCTGCATTTCATTTCCAATGATTTCAGTTGCATAGCGCTTCACGCCATCTTGTTCCCATTGTCGAGTCCGCAAAGCACCTTCAACATAGACTTTTGATCCTTTTTTCAGGAATTCTGCTGCAATTTCAGCGAGTAAAAAACACAATTCTGTGCCATTCTGTACGCTCTTGAGTTTGTCCAGTCTGTTTATCTTTCCATGATTCAGAGGTTGCCAACCGAATATTAGTGACCGCACCGCCTGAAGGCAAATATCGAGTTTCTGGATCAACTCCTAAATTTCCAATCAAAATTACTTTATTAATACCACGAGCCATATCGTTTCTCCTGTTAAAAAATTGTTAGTTATATCTGATTGACAGCCACTTATTTTATCTTGGATATGTTACCAAACATTGAAAAAGCAATGTAACAAATTACGACAATAATTGCACCTAGGAAAAAAACGCCAGTATCATGCCAGAAATTATAGACAACCCCCCCCAGCAATCCGCCCAAAAAAGTGCCAGAAAATTGGCAGGTTCAAAAAACCCCCATTGCTGCACCTCTTGCGTCTGCAGTCACCTGCTTGCTCAGCAACGATGGCAACATGGCTTCTAGCAAGTGAAAACCAACAAAAAATAAAAACGTTGCTAATATTAATCCTGTTGTGGATTTTGCAAAAATGGATAGCATTAA